>NZ_JBGCDL010000275.1:0-10794 GCF_045105435.1 Kordia sp.
CTTCCTACTTTAAAAGTATTTGTTCCGTCTATCGGAATCCTAACATCAATGGTAGTTTCCGTGCTATTTTCACTCATAACTGTAGGCAATGATGTTTCTCCATTGGCAGTAACTAAGAATTCATAATCAGATGGATTGAACGTGAAATTTTGATTAGCATCAGGCACAAAACTTGCGCTTGCCGAAATTGTAATGTCAAACCCAAATTTTTTATGTGTTTTTGCGGTTGTATACCAGCCGCCATTCATACTATACAACAATCCTTTCATTAGTGGATTCATATAGTTTTCAGTTAATTTACTTGCGTCATCGCCAGCTAATAGAAGACTTTCTAATTCTTGAGATTGCACTGCCGTTGCACACAGCATTACCAGTAGAATACTTAATTTTTTCATAATTGTTTGTTGTCGGTTAATTTTATTAAGCTAAAAATAATAAAAAAGCGCAGGAGTATATACAGGAAATAGCCCCTTTTTATTTTTGCATCTAAAAAAACAATGGTGAAACAAATACTAATAAGCACATAACCAACATGTTAATTCTATAGTTATTTTTGTACATTTATGTAAATACTTTACGCTATGAAAAAAATTACACTCTCTATTTTTGCCCTCTTTTTCTTTTGTATTGCATTTGCACAACAAGAATTACTAAACAGTGAAAACAAGTGGATTTTACATTATATGGTTATTGACGGAACTACAATTGACGTTCCTCAAGCACCATTACCTATGTACATTTCAGGAATCCGATTTTTAGGAACTGATTCGAGCAATTATAATTTTAGCGCTGATGTAGCTGGCATTAATGCTGCTTTTGATTTAGAAGCACCACTTGTCATTACTCCAACTTCGTTTACAATTCAGCAACCAAGTGTAACCCTAGGAGATTGCTTTCCAAATTACCTTCTTGAAAGTCAATATTTGTCTACAATTATCTCAGGAAACTTCAATCCTTTAAGAACATTGGATTATGAAATTATTGACGAAGGTAATGGCAGGAAGAAGTTAACAATCACTACTCCAGAAGGAAACATTGCCGTCCACGGAAATTATATTTTATCCATAAAGAAATTTGACCAGAAAAATATTGTGATGTATCCAAATCCTGTGAAAAAGGAATTATATTTTAATTTTAAAGGATTATCGGTCGAGAAAATAAATATACTTTCAGTCGTTGGCTCAAGTATTTTTGAAACGAAGATTTCACATCAAGAAAACAACTTAGATTTATCATTTTTAAAGTCTGGAATTTATTTTATGAAAACGACTTATAAAGATGGAGATAGAATAGTTTCCCGATTTGTTAAAGAATAATCGTGTTACTACACAGTTTAACGCATAAAAAATGCCTCATAAAAGAGGCATTTTTAGTTTTATAAATTATTGTTGTTATGCATCAATATTTGCATACACAGCATTCTTTTCAATAAACTCTCTACGTGGCGGAACTTCGTCTCCCATTAGCATTGAGAAAACACGATCTGCTTCTCCTCCATTGTCAATAACGACTTTTCGTAATGTTCTAAAATCTGGATTCATAGTTGTATCCCATAATTGCTCAGCGTTCATTTCCCCAAGACCTTTGTATCGTTGGATTCCTGCTCCTTGACCAAATTCTTCTACAATTACATCACGTTCTTCATCGTTCCAAGCATACCTACGTTTTGCTCCTTTTTTCACTAAGTATAGTGGTGGTGCAGCAATGTAAATGTGTCCGTTTTCAATGAGTTCTTTCATGTAACGGAAGAAGAATGTTAAGATTAAGGTTGCAATATGCGATCCATCGACATCGGCATCACACATAATCACAACTTTATGGTATCTTAATTTTGAAAGGTTTAATGCTTTACTATCTTCCTCAGTTCCGATAGTTACACCTAATGCTGTAAAGATATTTTTGATTTCTTCGTTTTCAAAAACTTTGTGTTGCATTGCTTTTTCTACATTCAAGATTTTACCACGTAATGGCAAAATAGCTTGAAACATACGATCACGACCTTGTTTAGCCGTTCCGCCCGCCGAATCTCCCTCGACAAGGAATACTTCACATTTTGCAGGATCTTGCTCAGAGCAATCACTTAGTTTCCCTGGCAATCCTCCAATACTCATCACAGTTTTACGCTGCACCATTTCACGTGCCTTTTGTGCAGCATGACGTGCTTGTGCAGCTAGTACAACTTTTTGAACAATGGTTTTAGCATCATCTGGATGTTCTTCTAAGTAATCGGTAAGCATTTCTGATACTGCTTGACTTACAGAGGCAGATACTTCACGGTTTCCTAGTTTTGTTTTGGTTTGTCCTTCAAATTGTTGTTCTTGAACTTTTACCGATATAATTGCGGTTAATCCTTCACGGAAATCATCACCAGAAACATCAAACTTTAATTTGTCTAACATTCCAGATCCTTCCGCATATTTTTTAAGCGTATGCGTTAATCCTCTTCTAAATCCTGATAAGTGCGTTCCACCTTCATGCGTATTAATGTTATTTACATACGAATGTAAGTTTTCAGAATATGAAGTGTTGTATGTCATTGCTACTTCAACAGGAATTCCGTTTTTCTCACCTTCAAAAGCAATAACATCCGCAATAATTTGCTCACGGTTACCATCTAAGTATTTGATAAATTCTTTTAATCCTTCTGTAGAATGAAAAGTTTCTCCAACATATTCTCCTTTTTCATCTTTGTTACGCATATCGGTAAGCGTGATTGTAATTCCTTTGTTTAGGTATGACAATTCACGTAAACGACTTGCTAACGTATCATAATTGTATTCTAAGGTTTGTGTAAAGATAGAAGCATCAGGCTTAAACGTTACGGCTGTACCTCTTTTATCAGAGTCACCAATCGCTTTTACAGGATATAATGGTTTTCCACGCTCGTATTCTTGTTCCCAAACTTTTCCGTCTCTGAAAACGGTCGCACGTAAGTGATCAGATAATGCATTTACACAACTTACACCAACTCCGTGCAATCCTCCAGAAACTTTGTAAGAGTCTTTATCAAATTTTCCACCGGCACCAATTTTTGTCATTACAACTTCTAGTGCTGAAACACCTTCTTTTTCGTGAATTCCGATAGGAATACCACGACCATTATCTTCTGTAGTGATGGAGTTGTCTTCATTGATAACCACACTAATGGTGTCACAATGACCTGCCAATGCTTCATCAATAGAGTTGTCGACTACTTCATATACCAAGTGGTGTAAACCTCTAGTTCCAACATCTCCAATATACATGGAAGGACGCATACGTACGTGCTCCATTCCTTCTAATGCTTGTATACTGGAAGCGGAATATTGATTTTTATTTTCTTCGCTCATAAATATTCTCCTTAATTTATATTTTTAAAACAGTGTAAGTGTTTTGATTTTTCTATTGTTAAAAAACAAATATAATATTTCAAAAATTCATTTTTACATACTTTTAAGCCGCTTTTTAAATAGTTATTAACATTTATCACTTTTATCTAAAATTGCTTAGAAAGGCTTAAAACAGGCTTAAAAACATTTTAAAGGTCTTTTTTTCTATGCGTCTGATTGGAATTTTAAAAAACCGCTTAGAAACGACTTAAATACTTTTAATTTTTTGTAGAAAATACAATAAAACGACTTTTTCCGTTTGAAACAAGCTTTTAATAACACTATTTTAGTAATTTTGCAACACTTAAAACTATTACTACTAAATACTTATCAATGAAAACAAAACTACTTTTACTTGCATTATTTTTTAGCATTGCAGGATTTTCACAAACTATTTCATCTTATAATAGTGACCCAGGAACCAATTTTACAATTGTAACTACTCCTACTGCATTGGATCAATCACCGACAGGAGCAAATGTTTTTTGGACATTTAACAATTTAACTCCTGCAGGAACTAATATTGACACCTATGCCGCTCCAACTGCAGCACAATTAACTACGTACCCTGGAACTACCGAAGTACAAACGATTACTACACAAGGAGGAACGCCTGTGTCTAGTGATTTCTTTTTGAAAGAAGATGGCTCTGGAAATTATATTACAGGAGCTACACAAGGTGATATTGTTTTAAATTACAGTACTACAAATGCTTTTATCGGATTGTTTCCGCTTAATTTTGGCGCAAATAATTCTGGGACAGCTGCTGGAACATTTTCATTTATGGGAACAAACGGAACGTTTACAGGAACATTTACAGCTACTGTTGATGCCCACGGAACCTTAACAATGACAGACCCAATTGCAAATGATTATGTGGCACCTGTAACGCGTTTACGCATTGATCAAACATTGAGTTTTAGCATTCCGCCTATTTTTAATAATATTGGAACATTGACACAAACTACGTATTATTATTATGATAATAATGCAGATAATATTGCTTTTAGATATACAGATGCGCATCTTGTTTCTGCTTTTTTAGGAATTGATCAAACTACAGAAACGCTTGAACGTAATACAAGTTTAACACTTTCAAGAAATACAGTTGATACCTCTCAGTTTCAGTTATATCCAAATCCTGCAAGCGACTTTATAACGATTGATTCAAAAGAGAATCAAGCAATTAAAACGGTTTCTATTGTAGATGTTCAAGGAAGAAATGTATTTACATCAACTACACAAACGGAACGTATTTCTGTAGCCAACTTACAACAAGGAATGTATTTTGTAACGCTTGAAACGGAAGCAGGCGCTATCACGACAAAGAAGTTTATCAAACAATAATTGATATTTCATATAGATTATAAAACGCTTAGAGTTTACACAAAACACTAAGCGTTTTTTGTTTTCAAACCCTATTCAAGTAGGTTTTTAATCTAAAAATAGTAGCTTTAGCACATTAAAACTGTATTTAGATTATGAAAAAATTACTCCTTACCACTATCCTATTTTTAGCTTGTCTTATTGTTACTGCACAAACCAATGCAGAAAAAGCACGTGCTAAAGTTGGGAAAGCTATTGAATTGATGGATAATGGAAACATCGACGAAAGCATTGCCATTTTGGAAGAATGCGAAAAATTAGATCCTAAAAATTACCTGTATCCATACGAAATTGCATTTGCACACGTAAAAAAGAAAGAATACAAAAAGGCGATTAAAATCTTAAAGAAAACATTAAAATACGACAACATTAATAGTCAAGTATTTCAAATGTTGGGAAACTCGTATAGCTACGCTGGAAAGCCTAAAAAAGCCATTAAAACATACGAGGAAGGCATGAAAAAGTTTCCGAATGCTGGAAATTTACATTTAGAGAAAGGAAATATTTTTTGGTTTCAAGAAAAGTATAACGAAGCCGCAAAAAACTATAGAAGAGGCATTGAAGCTGATCCAATGTTTGCCTCTAATTATTACAGATTAACCTTATTGTATTTGACCACAAAAGATAAATTATCTGGACTTATTTATGCTGAAATTTTTATGAATCTGGAACGTTCTTCAGAAAGAACGCGTAAAGTGAGTAAGCTCATTTATGAAACCTACAAAGAAGCTATTACACTTGGAGAAGAATCGTCCATGGATTTTTGTGAAATTGTTATTGACGCAGAAGATTTAGCAGATGGCAACGATTTCAAATTACCTCTTTGCGGAGTTTTTGGAAAACATTTTGTCTTAGGCCTTTTTGGCATGAAAGAAGTAAACCCAGAAACCATCGCAAAAATGCGCGCTGGTTTTATTGAACGATTTTTTGAAGAAGACCACAAAGAATACTCGAATGTTTTGTTTGATTATCACAAAAAATTAGCCGATGCTGGTTTGCTGGAAACCTACACACGTTATATTTTACAAGTGGGCGACAGCGAAGCTTTTAACGAATGGGCAGCTTCAAACAAAGGTACATTAGATAGGTTTATAGATTGGTACACTAAAAAAGAAAATTATTTGAACATAACGCAGGAAAATATATTTGTTAATTAAAACTATTATTTTTGATTTTTTAAAACCATCAATTATAACATATCACAACTTGCATGAAGACTCCTATCGCCAAAATTAAAGCTGCAAACGTTGAAATTTCCAAAGAATTATATGAAACCATTACTGGAAATGATTTGATTTCTAAAAATAGTTTTGGAACACCTGAAGCTAGTTCCGTCTTAAATACTGATAAATACCTTTTGACATACGATGATAATTACAATTCTCATCAGTTTATGTTAATGCTTGAAACAGCATTTTTTAATCATAAACCTGTTTGTATTTCACCAGATACGATTTGGTTATTGATCTGTCAAGGTTTTTCACAGCATATCAAATTACATTCCGATAGGTTTCGTCATCTTTTCACAAAAAGCAATGAAAAAGAAACCATTACTGTGCGGAGAGACGATTTTGTTTTAGGAAAGAAAAATTCCTGGGAAGAGGTAATTCCTGAGTTTACAGCGCAAATTTCCAAAAAAATCAACGCTGATTTACATGAAACAATCGTACAAAATTTTTCGACAACTGGCATAAAAGAAGCTATTGCTTTTGAACTTGCTTTTATGGATAGTATGTCCGATTATTTCAAATATATGGTGATTTCATTATGTGGTATTCCCGAAATACATATTACTGGAACTGTAGCAGATTACACCAAAATTCTAGATGCTGTACAACAACTTCGATCTTATGATCTTGATTGGTGGATTGATTGCATAGAACCACATATTCAGCAATTTATTGATGCGCTTCAAGGAAAGCATGATCAAGATTTCTGGACATCTATTTACAAACACGATAATGAATCTGGCGGCCCTTTTGTCACTGGTTGGATGACACAATTTTTCCCGTATTTAGAAACCAATAGTTATAAGTATGATGGTAAAATTAGTTTTGAAAACGGTGTTACTGAAGCTGATATTTTAAAGGAAATAAGCGTGCTCGATGAAGGAAATGAAATAAAGGTTGGAGTTGTCTTAATTAAAAATCCATGTTTAAAAAAAGAAACTACTTTTAAAGCAACACTAAAAGATTTTCCAAGTAGTTTTTCATCTGTGCCAGTCGTTTGGGATTATTTAGGAAATGATGTACAATTAGAATTTCTTTCTGGTTTTATCGGTGTTCAAGAAAATCCAGAAAATCATGCGCTAACTGCAACAATTAATTGGATTTTGAATCGAAAATAATACTTGCTCCTGAACCATTTTTACGTGTGTAAACGATGTTTCCATCATCAAAAGTAACGCCTGTTGCGATATCGTTTTCTAATAATAAAGCGCCATCTGCATCCATATAATCCAGTAAAGGTGAAATTTGTGTGAGGTTTGAAATTCCTATGGAAGATTCGGTCATGCAACCTGCCATGATTTTTAATTTTTTAGCTTTCGCGATTTGTATCATTTGCAACGCTGGCGTAATGCCGCCACATTTCATCAACTTTATATTAATTCCGTGAAAAACGGTTGCACATTTTGAAACGTCTGCTAGTGTTTGACAACTTTCGTCTGCAATGATTGGCAATACACTTTCTTTTTTAAGAATTTCCATACCTTTCCAATTGTCGGCTTTTAATGGCTGTTCTATAAATTCGACATTTAATGTTTTTAGAATTTCAGCATTTTTGAGTGTTTCTTCAGGTGTCCAAGCGCAATTGGCATCAACTCTAAAAACGGAATCTGTGACTTCGCGAAGTTTTTGTATAATTTCCACATCGTTTTTTGTACCTAATTTTATTTTATAGATTGGCCAAGGTGTTTCTTGAATTTTTGATTGCATGATTGCTATCGAATCAATTCCGATGGTATAATTTGTTTTGGGTAGTTTCAAATCGTTTTCACTCCAAAAACGTCTCAATGGTTTTTGTTGTTGTCTCGCATACAAATCCCAATACGCACAATCAATCGCGCACAATGCAAAATAATTGTTTCGGAGTTTTGGTGCTAGTTGTTCCCAAAGTTTTGTTGGATGCGTGTTTTCCTGTATATTTTCAAGAATTACTTTCACACTTTCAATAGAAGCTTTCAAACTTTCTATAGAACTTTTATAATAAGGATTTACCGTAGCTTCGCCATAACCTGTATATTCTCCGTCTGAAATAGAAACAACTACGGTTTTTTGTACCGTAACTGTATACCTAGAAATCGTAAACGGATTTTTAAGTGGTAATTCAAAGTTTTGTATAGTTATGTATAGTTGCATGTTTTAAAGATACGTTTTACAATTAAAAGTGCCATACAAATTCATGTATGACACTTTTGAAACTATAATTGAGAAAATGTGTGTGCTTATTTACGAAACTTCTTCCTTGCTTGAATATGCTTCGTCATGTACATTTGCTACGGCTCTACCCGATGGATCGTTCATGTTTTTGAAAGATTCATCCCATTCTAAAGCAGTTACCGAACTACACGCTACCGAAGGAACCGAAGGAACCGTTAATGAAGCTGTTTCCGATGGGAAGTGACTTTCAAAAATGGTACGATAGTAATATTCTTCTTTTGCTCTTGGTGTTTGTACTGGAAAACGGAATTTTGCATTTTCCATTTGCTCGTCAGATACTTCGCTTTCTACTAATTCTTTTAAGGTATCAATCCAGCTGTATCCAACTCCATCACTAAATTGTTCTTTTTGTCTCCACGCTACGCTTTCTGGTAAGTATTTTTCAAATGCTTTACGCAATACCCACTTTTCCATGCGTTCGCCGTTGATCATTTTGTCTTTTGGATTGATGCTCATAGCAACATCCATAAATTCTTTATCTAAGAAAGGTACACGCCCTTCTATTCCCCAAGCTGCTAACGATTTGTTGGCACGTAAGCAATCGTATTGGTATAATTTTTCTAGTTTACGAACGGTTTCTTTGTGTAATTCTTCTGCGCTTGGCGCTTTGTGAAAGTATAAATATCCTCCGAAAATTTCGTCTGCTCCTTCACCAGATAATACCATTTTGATTCCCATTGATTTGATCACTCTTGCTAACAAATACATCGGAGTTGACGCACGAACTGTCGTGATATCATAGGTTTCTAAGTGATAGATAACATCTTTAATAGCATCCAAGCCTTCTTGAATGGTAAATTTTACTTCGTGATGTACCGTTCCGATATGATCGGCTACTTTTTGAGCAGCAGCTAAATCTGGAGAACCTTCTAATCCGATAGAGAACGAGTGCAATTGTGGCCACCAAGCTTCACTTTCGTCATCAGATTCTACTCGTTTTTGCGCATATTTTTTCGCTACAGCAGAAGTAATAGAAGAATCCAATCCGCCAGAAAGTAATACACCATACGGCACATCTGACATTAATTGTCTGTGAATGGCAGCTTCTAAAGCTTCGCCTAATTTATCGATGTTTGTTTCATTGTCTTTTACAGCTTCATAATCCATCCAATCGCGCTTGTACCATTGTCGCATTTCACCTTCTTTACTATCTAAATAGTATCCTGGAGGAAATACTTCAATTTTACTACAAACACTTTCTAATGCTTTTAATTCAGATGCCACATAGAATGTTCCGTTTTTGTCCCATCCTATATATAAAGGAATAATTCCCATGTGATCTCTTGCGACTAAGTATGAATCTTGTTGTTCGTCATACAAAGCAAATCCGAAAATTCCGTTCAATTCATCTAAAAACGTACTTCCTTTTTCTTTGTATAAGGCTAGAATGACTTCACAATCAGATTGTGTTTGAAAGTTATACGAACCTTCAAACTGTTTGCGCAATTCTCTATGATTATATATTTCTCCGTTTGCAGCTAAGATGAGCTGTTTGTCTTCACTGAACAAAGGTTGTTTTCCAGAAGCTGGATCTACAATTGCCAATCGCTCATGCGATAAGATTGCATTTTTAGAACTATAAATTCCACTCCAATCTGGTCCGCGGTGACGGATTTTCTTTGACATTTCTAAGAGTTGAGGTCGTAACTCTTCTGATTTTTCTTTTAGCTCGAAAGCACATACAATTCCACACATAATTTTCTCTTTACAATTATACTACAAATATTAGTTTAAACTTTCAATTTTAAAACTTATAACATATTTATGATTACATATTAAAACTTAAAATGATTATTTTATTATTTATTGACGCTTTTTAATTAAAAAAGTAGCGCTAAACTTTCTATTTGTAAAATTAAGCTAGAAGCAAGTGGAAAGCATTACACTTTATTGTAGGTTTTTGATTTTTATAGAAGAATTATAAATTTTGTGTACACTGTTTTATTAAGCTTCATTATAAGAACACTTGCCGTTGTCACGCGTTTCGCATACGTCAACACAAGATTCACCTGTACGATTGGCTAATCAGCCTAATATAGATTGTACATTCAAATTGACAATAATTGTTCTTTTTAACTGTAGTAGCCCACGTGTCTTTCTCTTTTTCATGTTTTAATTTTTAACTATTAAATGGTTCTCTCCTAATTTTAACACTTTGCAAAAGGAAAGAAATATGCTTTCCCGTACTTATTTACATGTAAATGGTTTGTATTACACAGAACTTTAACATCTGAAACGAAAGTTTAACATAATGCTAAGAAGAAGTTTTAGTAAATTTATATCGAAAAATAAGCACTATGAGAAAGCATTTTTTTGCTACAGGATTTTTAATCATTACTTTATTATTTAGTATTGATGTTGCAGCTCAAAAATTTAGTGATGTTGACAAAAGCCCGCATGATATAAGTTATTATAAAGCGAAGCGAAATGCGCCACCAGTTGTGAAAGTCGTTTATGGGCGACCACAAAAAAAAGGGCGTAGTATTTTTGGAAACTTAGTTCCGTATGGTAAAATATGGCGTACAGGAGCAAATGAAGCTACAGAAGTTACTTTTTTTCAAGATGTAAAATTAGGAGACCAAGAAATTAAAGCAGGAACG
>NZ_JBGCDL010000276.1:0-12261 GCF_045105435.1 Kordia sp.
AATAGTCAGATACTGATTTTCATCAGTATTAGTTCAACTTACATTTTTGATTGCGCCTTATCAGGCTTATCAAAAATGAGTTTCACTAAAATAACAAAGCAGCATGGTTACATACTGCTTTGTTACAGCAATTCAAATAGCGTATTTTGAATAGAAAATTACGTTATTTTTTTTCTGAATTAGTATCCAGGATTCTGATCAGCAACGGTAAGCTCTCCGTTTTTGTCTATTTCTGCAATAGGTATAGGGAATAAATCGTTTTTAGGCGCATATCCTGTTCCAGCTAATTCTGTTGCAGCTCTTCCCCAACGCACTAAATCCCAGAAACGTTGTCCTTCATGCGCAAGCTCTAAGAATTTTTCTTCTACGATTGCATCAAATAAAGCTGTTCCTGCAAGTGATGTGCTTACATCTGCCAATCCAGCTCTGTTTCTCGTTTTGTTTAGTTGTGTACGTGCGTTTCCGTCTTGTCCTGCTTTGTTATAAGCTTCTGCTGCTAGTAATAATACTTCTGCATAACGGAATACTCTAAAGTTTGTACTGTAGTTTAATTCACGAACTCCATCAGAAGCTGTTTCTTCTGCTCTTGAAGCATATTTTACTCTGATTGCTCCTTCATAATCCCAAATAACGCCACCTGTAGCGCTTGTTTCGTCAACATTTCCTCCTGCAGCTACTAATTCGGCTTCCGTAAGTAATGTTGCCGCTTTTCTGGTAGTATCGCCAGCAGCATCAAATGCAGCTGTAAGTTTTGCGGTTGGCAAGTTGAATCCCCATCCGTTTAATAATCCTGTTCCAGATACATCGAAAATTCCGTCTCCTCTAGGTCCCATTAACTGAATGTGTAAGTTACTTTCGTTTCTTCCGCCCCAAGCGATATTACCCCAATCTCTTCCAGAAGTAGATACGAAACCTAATTCTACTAGTGATTCTATTCCAAATTCTGAATTGATTCCCCAAACATCTGCTACGTTTGTTTCTAAATCGTGTAATGGATTTCCAATGACAGATTCAAAGTAAGGAATTGATTCTGGGTATTTTTCTTGGAATACTAATACTTTCCCCATTAATGCTTCAGCGGCTCCTTTGGAGAATCTGAATTCGTCAGCTACTGCTGATTTTGATGGTAAGTTTGCTATGGCATCAGTTAAGTCTTCCTCAACTTGCACATATATTTCTGCTCTTGTAGATTTTGCCAATCCAAAATCTGCTGCTCCTTGTGGAAGCGTTAATCGTAATGGAACATCTCCAAACATTGTTGTTAATTCGAAATAACACCAAGCTCTGATAAATTTAGCTTCTGCTGTTGCTCTGTCTTTGTTACTTAATGTACTTTCTTTTAAGTTTTCAATAACTAAGTTGGCAAGTGCAATGGTACTGTAAAAGTTATTCCATACATTTTCAATAGATCCGTTTGCGGTAGAGATATTAGCATAATCGTCAATATCTTGCAACTGCGGTTGGTCACTTGAGTTTCCTCCTGCAGCATTTGCATCGTCTCCAGGTAATAGTTTTACTAAAAAGGCACTGTGCCAATCTTTACTGTAGTTTAAGTGCATTAAGTCATAAATACCTACGACTGCTGCTTCTACATTTTCTTCCGTTTGGAAGAATGTTTCTAAGTCTTCTACATTTTCAGGTTCATTTGTCGTGAAATCATCACTACATGCCATGAATCCTAAAAATACTACTAAGGCGGTTAAAAAAATGTTTTTTTTCATTTTCAAAAGTTTTTTTTGATTAAAAATCTAGCGCTAGTCCAAAGATCATTCTAGCGGCAGTTGGGTAATATCCTCTATCTACTCCGATGTCATTAAATCCAAAGTTTCCAATTTCTGGGTCTAACCCTCTGAATTTAGTGAAAGTAAAGTAATCATCTAAAGATACGTATAATCTTAGATTATTTACGTGTAATTTCTCAGACATACGTTGCGGCAATGTGTATCCGAATTGAATTTGCTTAATTCTCATATATGAACCATCTTCTACCATCAAATCAGTATCATACGCATCTGTAATTGTTGCTGCTGATGGGAAAGTTGCATTATCACCTGGGTTTTGCCATCTTTCATCAAAGTAATGTACTGGCTTGTTGGTGATAGGTCTTGAAGGTTGGTTGTACGATGTAAAGATCTCGTTCCCCAACGTTCCTTGGTATTGTAAGTTGAAATCAAATGCTTTGTATTGGAAAGCTATATTCCCTCCAAATAATACATCTGGATGTGGGGAACCGATGAATGTTTTATCGGCATTTGTAATGTTTCCATCTCCATCTGTATCTACTCTTTGTAATTCTCCTGTTGTTGGATCGACACCATTTGTTTGGTATCCGAAGAAATACCATGCTGGTAAGCCTTCTGTAAATCTTGTGATTCCGTCATCATTTTGTGGCGCTCCTGCTCCTCTGATTGATGTTCCTTCTGGCAAGAATAAGATTTCCGTTACTTCATTATCTAAAGTAGATAAGTTTGCGTTGATTTGGTATTTGAATTCGCCATCGTTGTTTGCATAGCCAACTTCAAATTCTAAACCTTTGTTTACAATCGTACCTGCGTTGAATTCGTTTGATGTAAATCCTGCTGAACCTGGTGTAATTAAACTACCATCTGACACAATTAAGTCTTCTGTTGTTTTCTTAAAGTAATCAACCGAGAAACGTAATTTGTTTTGTAATGCTCTTAAATCGATACCAAAGTTTGTTTGTGTAGATGTTTCCCAAACTAAGTTCGTATTAGCAAATCCTGTAATTTGCGCGCCACCTTGCCCTAAGTAATCGATTGGCAATCCATTGATGTTTCTTGTGATACTGATTATATCTGAGTTTCCTGCTAGGTTCGATTTGTTACCATTTTGCCCCCAACTTCCTCTTACTTTGAAGTAGTTTACAAATGAATCATCACTCCAGAAATCTTCTTTAGATAATACCCAACCTCCAGAAAATGCAGAGAATGTACCTGCTTTGTTTGCTGTAGGGAATTTATCTGATCGATCGCGTCTTACAGATGCTTCAAATAAATATTTACCTGAATAATCATACGACAATCTACCATACATAGATACTAAGTTATCTCTGAAGGTTACAATATTATCTGTTCTGTCATCTACATTGTATCCTGGTAAATCTAAATCGAATTCTGTAAAATCAGTAATTGCAATTGATCCTGTTCGTGACGAAACTGTGGGCACTTCAAAATCTTCCGCAGAATATCCTGCTAATACAGCGAAGTTATGATTGTCGAACGATTTTGTATACGAAGCAAAGTTTTCCCATAACCAACGTTTTGTACGCACTCTTGATTCTGACATTGTAAATGTTGTATTTTGTGCTTCAGAAGCTACAAAGTAAGGTGTGATTGTGTTTTGATTTGAGAAATCGCCATACTCATATCCAAATCTAGATGTAAACGTTAATCCTTCTAAGATTTTGAATTTACCATATATTGTAGATAAGAACTGATTGTTATCATTTAATGTTCTGTTTACATCTGCTAATGCAACAGGATTTAGTGTTTCTCCCGTTGAGTATGTTGGATATCCGTACACAGCTCCATAACTAGTTGTTAATAAAGGTACATCTGGAAATCCGTTGACTGAAGCTCTGTTAAATACTTCCGCAGGCACTTCTCCCACACCATATTTAACTGGTGTTAATGGATCTAACACCAATGCATTTTGAATAACACCACGTGTGTCGTTATTTTCTTGTACACCTCTTCTTTTTATGAATGAAGTCGTTGCGCTTACACCAGCTTCAAACCATTTAGTAACATCACTTTTTAAGTTTATACGCAATGCTGTTCTTTTGAAAGAAGAGTTTTCTTGAGATACAATTCCATCTTGATCTGTATGTGCTACAGACGCGTAATACGAAACTCCTGCAGCTTCTCCAGACAAACTTACGTCGTAACGTTGCATAAAAGCAGTATCAAACACGGCATCAATCCAATTGGTATCAACTCCGTTGTCTACAACAGACGTAACTCCTGCTTCATTCATATAGGTTACAAACTGAGAAGCATTCATTAATTCAATATCACTTTGCAAAAATTGAGCACCAAGCTGTGAACTAAAGTTTACTTTAACGCCTTTTCCTTTTCCTGTTTTTGTAGTAATGATGATTACACCATTTGCACCTTCTGTACCATATATTGCTGCCGAAGCCGCATCTTTTAATACTTCTAAGTTTTCAATGTCTGATGGTGGAATGTTATCAATATTAGAAACTTTCATTCCATCCACAATAAATAAAGGTTCCGAAGATCCACTTGATCCTGTTCCTCTAATACGAATTCGAGCACCTGAACCTGGCGAACCAGACGAAGATGAAACCGTAACACCCGAAGTACGTCCTTGCAATGCTTGCTCAACTCTTTGGTTAGATACACTTTTAATGTCTTTAGCATTTACACTAGAAATTGCTCCAGTTACCAAGCTTTTCTTTTTAGCTCCATACCCAACTACGACAACCTCATCTAATGCATTTTGGTCTTCTTCAAGGGTAACATTAATTACTGTTTTGTTGTCAACAGGAACTTCTTTTGTTTTGTAACCGACATAGCTAACTACTAAAATAGCGCCCGGTTTTACATTTTTAAGCGTGTAGACACCATCAAAATCGGTGACAGCTCCATTACTTGTTCCCTTTTCGGTGATGTTAGCTCCTGGGATTGGTCCATTAACATCAGAAATAACTCCTGTAATACCTTGTGCAGATACCATACTGAACGATGACAGTAATAGTACAAAGAGAAAGTTCTTTAAAAATTTGTTTTTCATATTAGTTAATTAGTTTGGCTGTTTTTTTAGGTAAAAAGCATTTTTTAAGACTGATTTTTATCAATAATTAAATAAACACATTGTATTATTTTCATCTTTTTAAACAAAAAATCATTTTATTTGCACAAATGTATACTCAATATTAACAATTCTTTAATACAATTTTATCAAATGTCAATATATTTTCTTTAAAATTGTGTTAAAATAAGCTCAGTCATTTATGCAAAAAAAGATTCACAGAGAAATTACACAGCTATCTCAAGCAGATAGCTTTCTCGTATATTCCAGAATAAAAGATGATTTTGATTTCCCATTGCACTTCCATCCCGAATACGAATTAAACTTTATTTATAATGGTGATGGTGTACGAAGAGTAATTGGCGATCACATGGAAGAAATTGGAACATACGAACTCGTACTTGTCGGTCCAAATTTACCACATTGTTGGGAATTGCATAATTGTAAAAACAAAGAAATTCACGAAATCACGATTCACATACATAATGATTTGTTAGATGAAAAGCTATTGTCACGCAGAGTGTTTAAGTCTATTCGAGATATGTTAAACAGATCGATACACGGAATCTTATTTTCAGAGAAAATTACAGCCGAAATTATGCCGAGATTGCTTGAACTCCCTAAAACATCGGGCATTGACTACTTTTTAGAGTTTATTTCTATCCTGCAAGATTTGTCTAATTCCCGAAATCAGAAGCTTTTATCTACTTCTTTTTCAAATTACAACGAATTTGAAAATAGCGACAAGATTAAGAAGATTTACGAGTACATTCAAAATAACTTTCATCGCAAGATTACTTTAAATGAAATCTCAGCATTAATCAACATGACGCCTGTTTCTTTTAATCGATTTATTAAGAGCAGGACAGGAAAAACATTCATCTCTTTTACTAATAGTACGCGCGTAAGTTATGCAACGCGTTTCCTTTTAGAAAGCGATTTAAGCGTGGGAGAAATTGCTTATAAATGTGGTTTTAACAACTTAGCACATTTCAACAGAATGTTTAAAAAGATAAAAAATGCAACACCGAGTGAATTTCGTGCAGCGTTTAACGGAATTCAAAAAGTACTCTGATACTATTTTATCATTTTACAGTAATTTTTATCCTTTTTAGTATAAAAAAATATCATGTTTTGATTATTTATGTACAATTGCACACACAATAATGTCATACATTTACAACACACAACCAAACGAAAATAACAACAATGATTAGACAACACTATCAAATAATAATTGCAGCAGGAATTATGTTTAGTTTTTTTGGATGTGGTGTAAACAAAAAAAGTGGTTCAGAAATGGAAATGGTAAAAATAGTATCAGTAGATCAGAGAGTTGATTCACTGTTAGCAAAAATGACCTTAGATGAGAAAGTAGGTCAAATGAATTTATATAATGGTTTTTGGGATGTAACAGGACCTACACCCGAAGAAGGATCTGCAAAATTAAAATACGAACATCTTAGAAAAGGTTGGGTTGGCGCTATGTTAAACGTACGCGGAACTACAAATGTACAAGAAGTACAACGCATTGCTGTAGAAGAAACGCGTTTAGGAATTCCGTTATTGATCGGTTTTGATGTAATTCACGGATACAAAACCCTGAGTCCTATTCCGCTTGCTGAATCGGCAAGTTGGGACATGGAAGCTATTAGAAGTTCGGCACGTGTTGCTGCAACCGAAGCTTCTGCCGCAGGAATTAACTGGACATTTGCACCCATGGTTGATATTTCAAGAGATCCACGTTGGGGACGCGTTATGGAAGGTGGCGGAGAAGATCCGTACTTAGGAAGCAAAATTGCTACTGCGCGAGTTAAAGGTTTTCAAGGAGACAATTTAACCGATAAACATTCAATAGCAGCTTGTGCAAAACATTTTGCTGCGTATGGTTTTTCGGAAGCAGGAAAAGAATACAACAGTGTAGATATTGGAACTTCTACATTATATAATACCGTACTTCCACCGTTTAAAGCTGCGGCTGATAGTGGTGTAAAAACATTTATGAACTCGTTTAATGAACTCAACGGTGTTCCAGTAACAGGAAGTGAGTTTTTACAGAGAGATATTTTGAAAGGCGAATGGGGTTTTGATGGATTCGTAGTTTCTGACTGGGCTTCTATTAATGAACTTATTTTTTGGGGACATGCCAAAGATAAACGCCAAGCAGCCATTATTGCTGCCAATGCAGGTTCCGATTTAGACATGGAAGGCTATGTATATGTACGCGAACTTGTAAAACTTGTAGAAGATGGTGTTGTTAAAGAAAGTATTGTAGATGACGCTGTACGTAGAATTTTGAAAGTAAAATTTGAATTAGGATTGTTTGACAATCCATATACATATTGCGATCCTGCAAATGAAAAAGAAAACATCGGCCATGCAAAACATCATGAAGCGGTATTGGATGTTGCTAAGAAATCGATAGTGTTATTAAAAAACGAAGGAAATTTACTTCCACTAAAGAAAAAAGGACAAAAAATAGCATTAATCGGGCCGCTTGCAGCCGATAAAAATAGCCCATTGGGAAGCTGGCGTATTGCTTCTGATGATAATACAGCAGTTTCCGTTTTGGAAGGAATGGAAAAGTATACAGGCAATTCTTTAACACACAAAAAAGGGGTAGATTTAGTAGTAGGAAAAACAGCATTTATTGAAGAAGTTGTGATTAATACTACCAATAGAGATGGCATTAATGAAGCTGTAGAAACAGCAAAAACAGCAGATGTTGTTGTCATGGTGTTGGGAGAACATGGTTTCCAAAGTGGAGAAGGTAGAAGTAGAACTAGTTTGGATTTACCAGGCTTGCAGCAAGAATTGCTTGAAGCTGTGTATGCCGTAAATAAGAATATTGTGTTGGTGTTAAATAACGGACGTCCGTTAGCCATTGAATGGGCAGCCGAAAACATTCCTACTATTGTAGAAGGCTGGCAGCTTGGAACACAATCGGGTAACGCCATTGCGCAAGTATTGTACGGTGATTATAACCCAAGTGGAAAGTTACCAATGACATTTCCACGTAATGTGGGACAAATTCCTATTTATTACAATCATAAAAGTACCGGACGACCTACCAACGATAACGACAACGTATTTTGGTCACATTATATTGATATTGAAAACACACCGTTGTATCCTTTTGGACACGGTTTAAGTTATACCACATTTGAATACAAAAACTTCAAAGTACACGGAAATGAATTTACTGTAGGGAAAGACATTAAAGTAACTGTCGATGTAACCAATACAGGTGATTACGACGGAAAAGAAGTAGTACAATTATACATTAGAGATTTATTTGGGAGCATTACGCGACCAGTGAAAGAGTTAAAAGGTTTTGAATTGGTTCACTTTAAGAAAGGAGAAACAAAAACCATCGAATTTACACTTACAAATAAAGAACTTGGTTTCTTTAACAATCAAGGGAAGTATTTAGTAGAAGCTGGTGATTTTGAAGTATTTGTTGGCGGAAGCTCAAATACGATTCTTAAAGATGCATTTACACTAAAATAAGTAATTAATTCTTGTATACACCTGCAAGAATCAATTCATACATTGGTTTATTTATTAATTCGCGAAAAGATGTTCATGTATGTGAGCATCTTTTTTTTGTTTAGATCGAATCCAAAGTATTGTTTTTAAATAATCGATTTTTAAAAATAAAAAGCAGTTGCTTGAAAGGGCAATTTTCAAACAACCACTTTAGAATTTACGAAACTTATGCGTGCTGATGACCAGCATCATGACGTGTGTCATAGTTTACTGGACATTCTATGCAGTTTGTATTTTGAATAGAATGACATTCACAAGCAGAATACAATTCGCTATACCAAACACAGCCTGGCTCTGCTCCTTGTGTATGTACTGGAATAATAGTTCCTGTATCTATTCTTGTGTCATAATTCCCTACATCACCACCATTGGCATAACCACTTCCTCCATAAAGTTTAGAAATACAATTTTTCTTGAGTTGTAATGTTTTTAGATTTCTTTTTTTCATCATAATTAAATTTAAGATTAATGATGTAAAGCAACTCATTTTTACGCAGCAGTAAAAGCAAAGGTGTTGATGCATTATAAATTGTCAATTTCCTTTTTGTAAAGAAATTGCTCAACATTTATACCACACCATTATACATAGCTCCACCGGTTCCACCTGCTTGACAAGCTTCGTGTTCCGATGGTGGTTTTGCTTTGGTAGTTCCTGCATTGGTATGACAATTATGAATTGCCCATGAAGGACATTCTGGCGCTCCAGAAGGATCTACAAACGTACACTCATCAACTGCTAACGAGGTAATATTCGGATCTATATACGATCCTGTATCCGTATTTGGCGCTGGCAACGCTCCTCCAGTTTTTCTGTGCAGCAACGTTAAATTAGATACGCTACACTTATGTAATAATAAGTTTTTTAGGTTCTTTTTTTTCATCTGTTTTACGTAGTTGTTGTTAATAAGTATGGAAGCAAAGAAATATTCGATCAATAAAAAAATTATACTATTGACGCTTTATAAATCGTCAACAAATCAGCCCTTTTCTTTAAGGTTTTTGATGTATTGCGAAGGATAGATTCCTGTGTATGCTTTAAAAGCTCTCGAAAAAGTTTCTTGTCTTTTAAACCCGAATTCATCCGCAATTGCCATAATGGTATACGATTGTAATGTTTTGTTATTTTTCAGTTTTACCAGCGCAGTATTAATTCGTAATTCCGTAATATAGGCAGTAAACGATTTTCCTTTATACGTATTAATTACTTTTGATAAATATGCCGTATTGGTTTCTAATTCTTCCGCCATAAACCCTAAACTACATTCTTTAGATAAGTACGCTTCGTTCTTTTCAAACTTGGTCAGTTTATTTAAAATCGCCTGTACTTTTTCGTCTGATACAATTTCTTTTTGAGTTCCTGTTTTTTGCACCTGATCCTTTTCTAATTCTGATACTTTTGGCAAAAGTGCTTCAAATTTTTTCCGTATACGCTTTCCTCTCGCTCTGTAATACACTATGCTGCTGATTAGCAAAATTAACAATCCTACCGCTGCCATAAGGAAACCTTTTTTGCTTCTAGTTTCTTGCGTAAGCTGTTTTCCTAGCGCATCAATTTCTGTTTCTAAAGGAACTACATCTACCATAATATGCGTTTCATTGTTTAGTTTTAAATCTTCTGCACTTTGCTTCTTTTCTAGCGCTGTGTATTGTTGAAAATGAAACAATGCCTTTTCAGCGTTTTTGGTTTGATGATATGCAAGCGCTAAAAATTCGTGGAGTTCTTTTTCATTCATATCTGCATCATCAGAAGCTTTCATAATGGCATACGTTTTTTCGAAATGCTGAATAGATTCTTTATACAACTGAAGCTGGTACGCGTTCTTTCCTAAGTAAAATAAAGAAGTAATATATAGGTTTTCGTTTTTACCTTCTGCATACGCTTCTACTAGCTTTACTAACGGAATTGACAACTTGTATTCTCCTTTTTGATACCGAATGATGGCTTTGTTCATTAGTAGCGGATAATGTGCCCACGCATCTTGTTCGTCTGTACTTTTTTCAAGTCCTATATTGTTGTACAAGGTGGCTTCCGCTGTGTTTTTTAATCTTAAATACGTGTCTGCAATATGCATTAGCACAAGAAGTCTGTAGTATCTGACATCAGGAGTTTCGTTTAAGGTGTTTAAACGTTTTAGTATGTCTTTATACATTAGTATCGCTTCTTCATAGTCTTTGTGCGTCTTTTTTATCAAGGCAATACTACACAGCGGCAATATTTCATATATAGGTTTGCCTATTTTTTTTGCATATTCTTGTGCTTTTACATAGGTTTTTAGCGCTTTGGAATCTTCTCCTAATTCTAATAATATGTTCCCTTTTAAGCTCATGCATTTGTATAGAAAAAGCACGTCTTTTAAAGGTGTTGCTTGCGTTATGGCAGCTTCAATATGTGTTAATGCAGCTTTATTTTTTTCCAGCGTAAATTCACAATTGGCTATATAATAATCTACTTGTGTCAACTGTTTTGCATCTCCGTTTACAACTGCTATATTTTTTGCCTGTGTTGCATATTCCAATGCTTTGGAAGCGTTATTGTACACATTTTTGGAATAGCGTTTTACCAATTCATCAAATGATACTTCTTCTGTCATTGCGTGTTGTGCATTGGCAAAGCTCAAAAAAGCGAAGGATAACACGAATATTAATTGTTTCATGGGCAGATTCTTTTTTGAAACGAATCGACAAAGAAGTTACGATATTTTTTTTAGTTGGATTGGTCGCTTCGCGCCGTTTTCTGTTGATTTGCCAATTTGTTGATTTGTCAATCTGTTTACAGTACTTTTAAATAAACTTAACCCGTTGTGCATTTATTATAGTTTATTGAAAAACCACAAACCCTATTTTGAAATTTCTCAGTACCAACATCTCAATACTCAATACTAAATTTCCTATATTTGAATTATGAAGGTACGACTAACCGAAGCACAGAAAAAGAGAGTCCTTAACGCACACGATGTGTATAGCGTGATGCAACAGATTTTATTGCGACAGCATAAGATTCGTAGAGCGCAGGAACATTTTTGGGTGGTTGGTTTGAAAGCCGATAATACAATTTTGTTTGTGGAGTTGATTTCTATTGGCGCACAAAATTATGCACATGTATCACCGCCCGATGTGTTCCGTATGGGAATTTACAAACTGGCTGTACGCATGATTTTAGTACACAATCATCCAAGTGGCAATTTGAAACCTTCTGCCAACGACCGAGATATTACTGACCGATTGCTGAAAGTCGGAAAAATGATTAATATTGAGGTGATAGATCATTTGATTATTACCGAAAGTGGCTTTACTTCTTTTAAGGATAAAGGCATTATGGAAGACCTTCGCAAAAGCGGATTGTACGAAATACAAAGTCGTGAGAGCGACCAAATGCGCGAAATGCAATTGCGTTATGAACGTAAGAATGCCAAACATGAAGGGAAATTAGATGTGGCTCGGAAGATGAAAGAGAAAGGTTTTGACATTGATACTATTAAGGAATTGACTGGTTTGTATGTGCGGGATATTAAGGGTGCTTAAAAATACTTTATAGATTCCCTAATAAGTTTGCTTGATAGAACCAATAAGCAACAGAAAAACCGACAATAGTTACCAGGAATAGTGTTCTTTTTTGTAAACTTTTATATTTTTTTTTCTTGTAATCAATAATTAGAAGCCAAAAATATACAAGTATTGACACGCATAAAAGGAGAAGCATGCACCATCCAAGAAAGTTAGGTGTGTATGTCGCCATCTTATAATCTACAGGCAAAAGGAATAAAATAAACGATACCAATACTCCTACGTAAAAAAAAGTATTTATTCTTTCAATTGTCATCTTTTGTTCATTTTTAATTATTACAACCTAGTTCAGTTATTGGCAACTCTCCTTTTAAAACTTTTTTAACTTCTTCCCAATCTGGGCGATTTTTGATT
>NZ_JBGCDL010000277.1:0-8596 GCF_045105435.1 Kordia sp.
AAACTTCGTAAATTTGCAATCCAATTTTTTTAATGAGCATGATTTATAGATTCAGAGTAATATTAGATGCAGCAGAAGATGTCTTTAGAGACATTGAAATTCAGGAAGATGCGACATTCGAAGACTTCAATAATGCCATTACACAAGCATTTGGTTTTGATGGAATGGAAATGGCGTCTTTTTATGTGAGTGATGACGAATGGAATCAAGGTGAAGAAATTTCGCAATTTGATATGAGCGAAGGACAAGATTCAATCCGATTGATGAATGAAACTACTTTAGACGGTATGTTTTCAGAAGATCAAACACGGATGATTTATGTGTATGATTTTTTGAATATGTGGACGTTTTTGATTGAATTGGCAGAAATTGCCGAACCTGTAAACGGCGAATCGTACCCGAATTTGTTATTTTCTCACGGAATTCTTCCAGATAGCGCGCCAGATAAGCAGTTTGAAGCAGAAAAAGATCCGTACGGAATGGACGATGACGAAGATTTGGATATTAATGATTACGACAGTCTGAATTTTGATGAAAATTGGAACTAGCTTCGACAGGCTCAGCTAGCTTAAATTGGTAAGTTTTATTACCTAAGTTTAATAATCATAGTTAACTAGTTTTTGGGCGTTCCCACTTTTTAAGTTGCGTCCGCACTAAAAAATGGTCAGGCTCTCGGCAGTCGCTCTCAAAAGAGGAGCTTCAACAAAGCCTCCATCCTTAACGCGAAAGTACCTTGCGAAAATGAAAGTGACAATTGAACACATCCCACGAAAGTGAAATAACAACAAACAAAATAAAAAAATTACACCTTAATAATGATCAATTTATACAGCGCACAAGTAGATTCCTTATCCATTCACAAAGTTGGGAATAAAAGCAGAAACGAAAATGTATTTCTTTCATCAGAACCGTATCAATTAACGGATGAAATTACACCATTATTAAAAGAATACTTTTTTAAACCGTTTAGAGAAAAGGAAGAAAATTACTTTCAATTCACGAATGAAGTTGATTTAGAGTTCAATCAATTGTACGCTATTGTAACTGCTATTTTTAACGATTCGGCAACGGTTCATGAGAATTCAAAGAAGATTGCTTCGTTACTTTTTGAGCAATCGCAACATCCGCACATTAAAAGTGGTGAAGTGTATGTTGGCTATTTTGAAAATGTGGTGATTGATAATGAAAAAGTAGATGCTGTCGGGATTTTTAAATCAGAGATTAAAAACGATTTCCTTCAGTTTGAAGAAAAAGAAAACAATTTAGAGGTGTTATTCCAACAAGGAGTTTCGTTGAATAAATTGGATAAAGGTTGTATTATTTTTAATGTAAAAAAGGAAGAAGGTTATAAAATTCTTTCTGTGGACAGTAATAAGTATGATACTAAATATTGGTTGGATCATTTTTTAGGTGTGGACGCGTTTGCTGATGAAAACTTTTACACGAAAAAATACTTAAAGTTCTGTCAAAACTTCGCTAAAGATGTTGTTTTCCCAGCGGAAGACAAGAAAGAAGAAGTAATGTTTATGAACCGTGCGGTGAATCATTTCGCAAAAAATGATACGTTTCAAGAGACTGAGTTTTTAAATGATGTGATTGAAAATCCAGATTTAATTCCAGAGTTTAAGCATTATAAAGTTGAGAAAGGTCCAAAATATAGTATTGAAGATGTTTCTGAGTTTCCAATTGCAAACAAAGCGGTTTCTTCTGCCAGAAAAAGTATCAAGAATACGATTAGCTTAGACACGAATATTCAGATTAAAATGGATTTCATTAATCCTGAATCTGCCGAGAAGTTTGTAGAAAAAGGTTGGGATGAAGAAAAGCAAATGTATTATTACTTGGTTTATTTTAATAAAGAACAAAAAGCATAAATTAAAAAAGCCTGTCTAAAAAGTTTTAAAAGTCGTCATTCTGGACTTGATCCAGAATCCCATAAAGCTGATTTTCAACTGTGATGCGAAACCGAATTAAGTTCGGTTTGACAAAATTATAACTTTTTAGACAGCCTTTTTATTTTTTAAAAATGATCTACTAAATAAGTAGCTAAATAGCAATTGCTATTGCCCTAGTAAACACTTGGTTAAATCGCATGTATTACACATAAATTCATCCGCCGTATTACATCTACTATAGCGAGAAGTTACAGTGCCGCCGCCATATAGTTGTTCGCTACTGAGTTTAGAAATTGATTCTTTGTTAAGGCTAAATTTTTTTAATTTTTTTTTCTTCATAACGATATAATTTACTTTGCCTACTCTATTCAAATTGAGGTTTTTCGGCTGCTACCTTTGTCACATTTAAAATTAGATAGAAATTTTATTTTACAATTTGTTTTGGTAGTAGAATTGGTGCAATTGTACCCTTTAGGACACTATTTAACTTGTATTTTATGATATGCAAACACTTTTTCTATCTATTTACATTTTCATAGTTTCTTCGCACAAAGTGCAATGCTTGGTATAACAGATCGCCCATGGTACTTAGTTTTTTGAAGTTTATATCTTTTGTGACTTCAAAAACTCTTTGTGTCAATGCCGCCACATTTTCTTTGGTAGATAAGGTATCTTTCTGCATGCACACTAATAGTTCTTGAATACGACTTTCCGAACTCAGCATTCGTTTTGCAATGATGGAACGTTCTTCCGCTTTGTATTGTTCTATGGAATCTCCTTGCAGTTTTTCGCCAACCAATTGCACCATTTTATTGTTTTCTTTAAAAAACTGTGGCAAGTACACTCTAAATTTTCCTTCGTAGCATTGTTGATCAAAGTCAATTGGGCGAATTTTAAAAATTACATTGTCAAAATCGTGCGTTGGTACAATTACATAATTATAGGAACGCATATCTCCTAACAAGCGAATCATACAACGTTCGTTAAACTTTACAAATTCTTTTGCAATTTGTGCTTTCTCGGAAGTAGTACAATCTTCAAGCATGTTTTCAATAAAAACATCGCCTGGAATTCCTGCAATATGTTCTTCAATGAGTGTGTTTTTGTAGACTAAAAAATTGAGGTTATTTGGTGATAAAATGTGTTCCAGTTCTAAACCGTAAATTCGAGAAGCATCCGCTGTTTTTACATAAAAATATGTGTAATTGTCATTTAATATGTTTCGTATTTTTATTCGAAATGGTTTTGAGTTTCCAAACGTACAATAATCAATTGCATCTACATTTAGGTATTGAATAATGTCTTCATTTCCATCTGAATGTAAAATTGAGTATACTTTTTTTAAGCTCAGATCAATTTCTTGTCGTTCAAATTCGTTGTAATACGCTCGCACCCAAAGTGTATCATTTTCATCTGCATCGTAAACTACAATAGAACCTTGAAATCGTAATAAATCGTCATAAAATATTGGAATTTTTATGGTTCTACGGTGTTCAGAAAGGTATTCGTTAAATAATGTATTTACGGGAAATGCAGGTTTCTTTTTTGATATGATTGGTTCTTCCATTGACGGATTGTATTTTATTTTGGTATTCAAATTTAAAAATACATCATCTAGTTCTAAAACTGCTTATTATTATTCAAGTATTTCAATAAAGGATAAAAAGCATAAATTGAAAAGCCTTTACTGTTACAATAAAGGCTTTTTTTTAATTATAATTTCATTGTTACGGTTTAATCTCCATTGTTAATTGCAATCAAACATTCTCTTCGCGATTGATCGACGACACAGTATCCGTTTCCGATGTACCATCCGTCACAAGTATTACAATCTGCCTCAGATACACCACCATTACCTCCTGTAATGTTTATCTGTTCTTTCTTATTTAATTCTGAAACTCCTTTAATTCCTAAAATGTTTTTTAACATAATCATATAATTTTAATTTGCCTACTCTGTTTACAGATCGGTTTTTCAGCTTCCACCTTTTTCATAATTCTAAAGTAATGTGGAATTATAACCTACAACTTATTTCATGCTGTCAATTGGTACATTTGTATACATTAGTACACTATTTAACAAACGCTATGGAGATTACACGAGTATCAGAAAATGTTCTTTTTAAAAAAGCTTTCCGTATATTTTGTAACAATTTCAAAAATGAGTCGTCAAGTATATATCAATCAAAAAAAACTGAATTACATTGGAAACTATTCTCTCATTACAAAATCTGAGTAAAAATTACAAAAATGTCAAAGCAGTACAAAACTTATCATTTACCATAGAAAAAGGGAATGTTTACGGTATTTTAGGACCAAACGGAAGTGGAAAATCTACTACGTTAGGAATGGTGTTAAATGTTGTAAACAAAACTTCTGGAAATTTTCACTGGTTTAATGGTGATGTTGCTGTACACGATGCTTTAAAACGTGTTGGTGCTATTATTGAACGACCAAATTTTTACCCGTACATGACCGCTTATGACAATTTAAAGCTGGTTTGTAAAATTAAAAATGTATCTAAAGACAAAATTCAAGAAAAGCTACAACTGGTAGGACTTATAGATCGAAAAGATAGCAAGTTTAAAACCTTTTCTTTAGGAATGAAACAACGTTTGGCTATTGCTTCTGCGTTGCTAAACGATCCTGAAATTTTAATTTTAGATGAACCTACTAACGGATTGGATCCGCAAGGAATTCACCAAATTAGAGAGATTATTAAAGATATTGCGACGCAAGGAACCACCATTTTATTGGCTTCTCACCTGTTGGATGAAGTTGAAAAAGTATGTTCGCATGTCGTTATTCTGCGAAAAGGAGAAAAAATTTATTCGGGTCGCGTGGATGAAATGGTGGCAAGTCAAGGATTTTTTGAGTTAAAAACCGATACTGATAAAGAAGTGGAATTACTGAGTATTTTAGAACAACATGCTTCTTTTGGAACGATCAAAAAAGAAGATGGATTGATCACTGCTTTCCTAACAGCGCCTTTAAACGCAGCCGATTTCAATCAAACCATGTTTGACAAAGGTATTGTGTTATCGCACTTAGTAAATAGAAAAGAAAGCTTGGAAGAGCAATTCTTAATGCTTACTGAAAATGAATCTAATTAATTTTATCCAACAACGACTATGTTACGTTTATTACAAATAGAATTCCAAAAACTATGGTTAAATAGAACCAGTAGAATACTTATTTATATCTCTTTTGTTTTTCCATTGTCCATATTGATCCTTTCTGCCATAAAAATTAACTTTTTTGGCTTATTTACTATTGACTTATCTGAAACACAGATATTTGAATTTCCATATATCTGGCATATTACTACCTTTTTTATTGCCTTTTTTAAACTATTCTTTGCCATTGTCGTCGTCTCCATGATTGGAAACGAATACAGCAATCGGACACTGAAACAGAATTTGATTGATGGTTTAAGTAAAAAAGAAGTCATTCTATCCAAGTTTTATTTCATTCTTGCATATACCGCGCTAGTAACTGTACTTGTATTTGTTATTACATTGATATTAGGAATTTCGCACTTGCCTGCTAATGATTTCGGTTTAAATACCATTTTTGATGGTTCAGAATTTATAATCGGTTACTTTGTTAAACTACTTGCCTTTTTCAGTCTCTGTTTATTGATTGGCGTATTAATAAAGCGTTCTGCATTTGCATTAGGTTTCCTATTCATTCTATACATCGTGGAAATGATTTTATATGCATTAACAGAAAATGTATGGTTTGATAAAGAAACTGCCAGAGAAGTATTTCAGTTTTTCCCATACACATCTATGTGGAATTTAATTGAACAGCCTGTATACAGAATGGCAAATGTAAATAACCCAGGACGAGTTTTGGAGACAGATTACGCATTGCACTGGTATGAGCTTGTTATTTCATTCACATGGATTGCAACGTATATATATCTATCCTTCAAATTACTCAAAAAACGAGATTTATAACAAAACAGCATACAAATCCAATAGATTATACAGAAAGAGCGAAGAAATTCGCTCTTTTTTTAGTCCGTAATTAGTATATTTGTCGGCTGTTGAGTATGGAAAATTGCTATGAAGTATCTCGGTATAAGAAACACCATTTTTCCCCCAATAATGCGTAAATTTTGGTAACTATTGTAAATTCTTATTTCTGCCCTACTCACTAAAAAAAAGAACAATTCTCGAAAATGCAAAATAATAACGCTGTAAAAGAGTTATTAAACAGGATTATTGAGCGTTTTATAGTTTAGAAAATATCAATTACAGATGAAAAAAAAATTACTATTTATTCTTGCCATATTGCCAACACTATTATTTGCACAAGGAGAAGCTGCAAACTGGTATTTTGGTCAAAATGCAGGATTACAATTTGATCCTGATACAGGCACAGTAACTGCCGTTACTGATGGAAGCCTTAACACTCTTGAAGGTTGTGCTTCTATTTCTGATACAGATGGAAACTTATTATTCTATTCTGATGGAATTACCGTTTGGAATAGAAACCATCTAGTCATGACCAATGGTACAGGATTAAATGGTGATAGCTCTAGTACATCTTCTGCGTTGATCATTCCTAAACCTCAAGATCCAAATATCTATTACATTTTTACGGTTGATGAACCACATCACGATGATGGTGGCGTAAACAACGGATTAAATTACACCGCGGTTGACATGACTGATGGAATTGGTTTTGTTATCAATTCCGAAAAAAATGTTCCTTTAATCACTTATGACACAACAGATACTAACGAAACACGATTTAAATGTTCTGAAAAAATATCAGCTGTAAAAAGTTCCGATTGTGAATCATTTTGGGTACTTACACACTTCATAGATGATTTTTATGCGTTTAAAGTTGACAATGTTGGTGTAGACACAACTCCTGTAGTTAGTAGTACGCCTACAGAAATTCCGCTTTCTGGCTACCGCAGAAATGCACTTGGATACTTAAAAGCGTCTCCACAAGGAGACAAACTTGCTGCTGCACATTTAGGTTTGGCTAATGTTGAAGGTGGAAACGGTCCTGGAAAAGTAATGTTATACGACTTTGATAACGCAACAGGAATTGTAAGTAATGAACTCGAATTATACAATGGAGATTCTCCTTATGGTGTCGAATTTTCTCCTGAAGGAACCAAATTATATGCTACTGTCGGACTCGGAAATAGTGGGACAGGAAACAGCTTACTATTACAATACGACTTATTATCCGCAGATATTCCTGCGTCACAATTTACTGTAAACGATTCATTTACGTTTTCTGCTGGCGCAATTCAAGTAGGAATTGATGGAAAAATATACCGTGCATTACTCGATTTTAGCAATACGGCAAATACAGGTCGCTTTTTAGGTGTCATTGAAAATCCAGAAGCCGATGGCGCAGCAGTTATTTACAATCAGAACGGAATATTACTAGACATCACAAACACAAATACCAATCTATCAAGAATTGGATTACCGCCTTTTATTCAATCACTATTTGCAACGCCTGTTGATATTATTCGTAATGGAGTTTCTATGACAGAACTTTCATTATGCACCACACAAGATTATACGCTTATGGCGGATGATATTGCTGGTGCAACATATACGTGGACATTTAATGGAAATCCATTAGCTGAAACTACTTTTGAACTCAATCTAACAAATGTAACACTTGCTGATGCTGGATTATATGAAGTACAAATTGAGCAAAACAATGGCGAATGTCCGTTAATGGGAGAAGCAACTGTTTCTATATTTACATTACCTGTTGCGAACCCAATTGAAGATCAACTTATCTGTGATGATAACAATGATGGTTTTTCAACATTAGATTTTGATGTACTTGCAACAACTGTACTAAACGGACAAGATGATATGTTATTTACAGTAACTTTTCATCCAAGTGAAGCTGATGCAATTGCAAACACGAATCCGCTAGTAAGTCCATACACGAATCAAGTTGCTTATGAATTAGAACCAATTTTTGTTCGTATCGAAAATAATGACAATACTACTTGTTTTGATACAACTTCATTTGATTTTGATGTGTTTGATCAGCCAACGGCAAATGCAGTAACTGACTATGAACTCTGTGACGATGACACAGATGGTGATGATACAAACGGTTTTTCCACATTCAACCTTTCTACATTAGACTCGGAAGTTTTAGGTGGACAAGACATGATGCAATTCAACATTACATATTATGCTAATCAAGCAGACGCAAACGATGCTATGAATGTATTACCAACTATGTATGCGAACACAACGGTTAACGGAAATACGATTACCGGTGGAGATCCAATAATAGCACGTATTGAAAATGTAGACAATCCAAATTGTTTTGATACAATTGAGTTCAATATCATTGTAAATCCACTTCCTGTAGTCTTGCAACCTGTCGCATTGCTTCAATGTGACGATGATACGGATGGTTTATCTGATTTCAACTTAACGGAAGCCAATTCTTTATTATCAAACGATTCTGATAACGAAACTTTTACCTATTATGAAAGTTTTGCAGATGCGGAAAATACGAACAATCCAATCATAAATGATACAGCGTACAATAGTAGTAATAGCGGACAAGTTTTTGCTACGATTGAAACAATAAACGGCTGTTCTCGCATAGGTGACGTAAGTTTAATTGTAGGGACAACACAAATTCCAGATACGTTTCAAATAGCGTATGAAGTATGTGATGATACTGCTGTAG
>NZ_JBGCDL010000278.1:0-10499 GCF_045105435.1 Kordia sp.
TAGTTGCCACGTTCTTCCGCAATAATTCCATCGCCAATGATAAATCTAATTTCATAGGCTTTATTTTTTTTATGGATGGCTTCCTTAAGTCCAAGAGTATTGTAATCAGCAGCAATATTTAATAAAGAATCTTTTTTACTAGTTTTTTTTATTGCGTACTTCATATATGCATTACTAAGCCCTAATAAAACAGACGGTTTATAATCGCCAGGAAAAAGTTTAGGGTGTTGATGTTCAGGAGTGTTTTCATAATTTTCCTGACATTTTAAAAGTAATTCAATAGCAGTTTGATGATCGCCAAGGTTATTTTTTATCAAGGCAATACTCAAAGAAAGTGTGTTTAACGGATTTTTCAGCCCTATTTTTTTATAATAATCATATGCAATTGTGTAGTATTTAAAAGCCTTTTTGTATTGTCCAGTATAGTAAAGAATTTTACCTTTTGTGAAGCTTGAATATGCTTCTGAAGCCATATATTTAGGATCTTGTTTAGCTAAAGAAATTGCTTTATCAATAAACTCTAGTGCCTTTTCGGTATTTCCTAATTGATTCTCTAAACTTGCAAAATTTCCATACGAAGTTATAATTCCAATAGTGCTATTTCTACTTTTAGAATCAGATAAAATCTTTTCTGCATATATTCTCGCTAGTTTATCATCTTTAAGCAAAGCGGTATTGAATTTAGAAGAAAGTTCTTTAAAAGAATACTGATCCAACGAATCTTTCGCTGGTTTTTGTGAAAACACTTCCGTAGAAAATAGAAACACACACAACAAAAGAAATTGAAATAATAATTTTGAGGGAAAAGAAAAACGCATGAAATTCAGGTATAAATAAATATTGATGGTGAAAATTAAACTCTTAATATAGTATTTGTGGCAGGAAATAACAGATTGTTACACAAACAATCATACAAATCTAACAAAATAATAATGTTTGTCAATTGGTCAGTCAGAACGTTTTACGTAAATTTGCACCCGATTTTAGAAAAACGAGTAAGAAAGAAGATATGACAGCTAAAGAGAAATTAACATTTGACGCACTGATTGAAATTCCAAAAGGAAGCAGAAATAAATATGAATATGACTTTGATTTAAAGAAAATTAGATTCGATAGAATGCTATTCTCTTCTATGATGTATCCTGGTGATTATGGCTTTATTCCTGAAACATTAGCTCTTGATGGCGATCCATTGGATGTATTAGTATTAGGAACAGAACCTACGTTTCCAATGTGCGTAATGGAAATCAAACCAATTGGTGTATTCCACATGGCAGACGAAAAAGGGCAAGATGAAAAAATAGTATGTGTGCCTGTAAGCGATCCAATTTGGAATAGCTACAACGATATTGAAGACCTAAATCCACACAGAATCAAAGAAATTACACACTTTTTTCAAGTATATAAAGACTTAGAAAAAAAGAAAGTTGATGTTGGTGGTTGGGGAAATGCCGAAGAAGCTTATGAAATTGTTGATAAATGTATTGAACGCTACGAAGCTAGCGAACACAAGAAAAACGGGAACTTTACAATATAAAAGAAATAATACCTTACCAATATTTATAAAAAAGCCTTCTAAATCGATTTAGAAGGTTTTTTTTTAGGCTTGATTTTGTTACATTTACGCCGCTAAATAACAAATCAAACAGACAAATATGGAATCAATGATGATTTACATGCCTATAGCAGCAGCAATATTAGGCTTAATCTACATGCTTATCAAAAGATCTTGGGTAATGAAACAAGATGCCGGTGACGGTAAAATGAAAGAGATATCAGATCATATATATGAAGGAGCACTAGCGTTCTTAAATGCAGAATATCGTTTGCTAACAATTTTTGTAGTTGTAGTAGCTATTGCATTAGCAGGTGTATCCTTTATTGTGCCAACAACGCACTGGTCAATTGCAATTGCATTTATCTTCGGAGCTATCTTTTCTGCGTATGCAGGAAACGTAGGAATGAAAATCGCAACCAAAACAAACGTACGTACAACACAAGCAGCACGTACAAGTTTACCAAACGCATTAAAAGTATCTTTTGGTGGTGGAACGGTAATGGGACTTGGAGTTGCAGGTTTGGCTGTTTTAGGGTTAACTTTATTCTTCATTGTATTCTTTAATATGTTTATGGGCGGTGAATGGATCGCTGGAGAATTTGGTGGTAAAGCAAAAACGGCAAGCGAATTAATGACAATCGTATTAGAAACACTTGCAGGATTCTCTTTAGGAGCAGAATCAATTGCATTATTTGCACGTGTTGGTGGAGGAATCTATACAAAAGCAGCAGATGTTGGAGCCGATTTAGTTGGTAAAGTAGAAGCAGGAATCCCTGAAGATGATCCTCGTAACCCAGCAACAATTGCAGATAACGTAGGAGATAATGTAGGTGATGTAGCAGGAATGGGAGCCGATTTATTTGGTTCGTATGTTGCAACCGTACTTGCCGCAATGGTATTAGGAAACTACATCATTCAAGACATGGGAGGAGATATTACTTCAGCTGGTTTTGATGGAATTGGACCCGTATTATTGCCAATGGCAATTGCAGGAGCAGGAATTATTATTTCTGTAATCGGAACAATGTTAGTGAAAATTAAAAGTAACGAAGCCAAAGAAAAACAAGTAATGGGCGCATTAAACATTGGAAACTGGGTTTCTATTGCTTTAGTAGCAGCAGCTTGTTTTGGATTAATTGACTACATGTTGCCAGATACAATTTCAATGAAATTTTTCGGTGAAAACTTAGATTCAACAGGAAAAGCAATGCCAGTTGTTATAGACTCTATGCGTGTATTCTATGCAACTTTAGTAGGATTATTTGTTGGAGGAGTTATATCATCAATCACAGAATACTACACAGGATTAGGTAAAAAACCAATCTTAGAAATTGTAAAAAAATCAAGTACAGGAGCCGGAACAAACATTATTGCAGGTTTGGCAACAGGAATGATTTCTACATTCCCATCAGTAATCTTATTTGCAGGTGCTATTTGGTCATCGTATGCATTAGCAGGATTCTACGGAGTAGCTTTAGCAGCTTCTGCAATGATGGCAACTACAGCAATGCAGTTAGCAATTGATGCTTTCGGACCTATTGCAGATAATGCAGGAGGAATTGCTGAAATGAGTGAACAAGATCCAATCGTAAGAGAACGTACTGATATTTTAGATTCAGTAGGAAATACAACAGCAGCAACAGGAAAAGGATTTGCTATTGCTTCAGCTGCCTTAACATCGTTAGCATTATTTGCTGCGTATGTAACGTTTACAGAAATTGACGGAATTAATATTTTCAAAGCGCCAGTATTAGCCATGTTATTTATTGGAGGAATGGTTCCTGTAGTATTTTCAGCATTGGCAATGAACGCGGTAGGTAAAGCAGCCATGGAAATGGTATACGAAGTACGTCGTCAGTTCAAAGAAATTCCAGGAATTATGGAAGGTACTGGGAAGCCAGAATACGACAAATGTGTGGCAATTTCTACAAAAGCATCTTTAAAAGAAATGATGTTACCAGGTTTATTAACCATCGGATTCCCATTAGCAATTGCTTTTGTACCCTTAGCATTTGGAATGGAAAACAAAGCAATCGCAGAAATGTTAGGTGGATATATGGCAGGAGTTACCGTAAGTGGTGTACTTTGGGCAATTTTCCAAAACAACGCTGGTGGCGCTTGGGACAACGCTAAAAAATCTTTTGAAGCTGGAGTTGAAATCAACGGAGAAATGACATACAAAGGTTCTGATGCGCACAAAGCAGCCGTAACTGGTGATACTGTTGGAGATCCATTCAAAGATACTTCTGGACCATCAATGAACATCTTAATCAAATTAACGTGTTTAATCGGATTGGTAATTGCACCAATATTAGGTGGACATGGAGAAGATCATACAACTGCAGAAGAAGTAAATAAAAACGTAATTCAAGTAAACGCAAAAGAAGCTACCAAAGCTGATGTAGCATTAAACGTAATTACAATGAAAGAGGAAAATTTATAAAAACCGACTTTTTATATTTTTAAGAGACAGCAATCGAAAGGTTGCTGTTTTTTTTTAGTGAAACTCAAATTTAAGAAGTCCAAAGGACGAACTTAAAGTTGTGAGTTGAACTAATCCTGCTGAAGAGCGGGATCTTTTCCTTTGATTACAGAGATAGTTTTAGAATCTAAAATTGATTTTGCCTACTAAATTTAGAGAAGTCCAAAGGACGAACTTAAAGTTGTAAGTTGAATTAATCCTGCTGAAGAGTGAAATTTTATACTATGATTGCTAAAGTGATTTTACAAGAATCACTTTACACAATACACATAAAACGTAAACCAAAATGCTTCTTTTGATTTAAACTGAATCACTTTGTCAGCTTCCCAAGCAGGAATGTCAAAATCGTGCGTAACAACTCTAGCGCCACTAGGAAGTTCATTTTCTAGCTTTAACGAAAGTTGTCCCAAAGAATTTCTTGTCAAATATAAAATGAGCGCAGTTGCTTTTGAAATATCGGCGTTTAAAAAATCTTCTGCTATAATTTCAATGCGATCTGTCAAATTTGCTTCCTCAATATTTCTTTTTGCAGCTTCCAAAGCTTTGGGTAAAACTTCGTACCCAACACAACGAATATCAGCAAATTTTGTAGCCGCAATCAAATTGCGCGCATCGCCACAACCTAAATCGATCAAAGTATCGCCATCTTGTAAATCTAAAAGTTTTAATTTTTCTTGAACTACTTCGTCAATTGTGAGTTCGTAAGGTTCGTCTAGTCGTGTTGGGAAATTTTTCAAATACTACAGTTTTTAAGAGGAATATAATTGTTGTTTTAACGTTTCAAACGTATCCGATACATAAAAAGAAGTCATGCTTTTCAAGCGAATACTCAATTCTTGGTGTATAAATTCATTGTTTTCATTTGTTTGCGATAAAAACAATTGTATGCCATGTCCCGTAATAAACGGATGATAATCTTCATAAAACTTTGTGCCGACCAACATGCCTTTTACCGCAGCTTTTAAATCGTTGCAAAATAGCAATGCCACTTTATCCGCGACAATTTCCATCAAGCGCGAAGTAATCAAGAGATTCTGAGAACTATCTGTAATTGCAGTTTTTTTACCAAATGGATTCAGGTTATATTTCTCGCTGATCGCTTTGATATCTTTTCCTTTTTCTGCAACATTTGCCACTTGTTCTACACGTTGTAAAATAGCTCCGTACTTTTCTACACTTGCTACATTTTCGAAGATAGTTCCAATATTTCCAGCAAATGGCAACACAGTTAACAGCATATTCACCAAATTAAAACCTTTATCCGCAGCGCCACGCCAAACATCTGTTGCTGTAATTTTTGAATGTTTAAAATAAATGTGACACAATTCGGTTGTAATCAAAAATAGCAATGCATTTGGTTCCAAATAGCGAATGCTTTTCGGATTTAAAAAATCGGCACCTACAATAATGAAAGATGGCTTTCCTTCCACACCAATCACCGCATTTGCATAAGTTCCACGTCCAATATAACATTCGGGAACTTCCATTTGCAACGCAGTACAAATTGCCGAAATACGTGCTGAGATTTTAGGATGATTCGCTGTATTCAACGTATCGGAAAACGAAATTACGGCTTCATAATCTGGCGGATTCAACGCAGCAATAAAAGTATTCAAAGAATCAAAAAAGCCTTTTGCTTCCTTAAAACAACTCGGAACTACATTCTCTAAAATCGTTTTCTTTTCTATGGTTTTATATACACTTTCGTGAAACGAATCGTCAACGTCCAATTCGTTTGATAGTATAATTTCGGTAATAATTTCCGCTTTCCGCTCATAGTTTTTATGTAGTGCCAATGCTTCAATTCTCGTTTGTGTTAACGGTTGCAATTCGGCAAGTTGGTGAATGGTCTCAGAAACATCTTCTTGTAATTTTTGTTGAATTTCTAACATGGCTTCCAAAACGATCACTTTTAATTGTCGTCCGCCTTCACCTTTAAGAATATTGGTTGTTTTTGTCGGTAATAAATCTGCAATACTATCATCAGGAAGCGATTCATAAATCATTCTGTACACAGAAATTGCTTCTGCAAATTGTTCCGAATTATTCAAATGTATGGCGTAATTCAAACTGAATTCAAACACAATCTCAGCATTCTTTTCCACTGCAAGAAACGAATCATATACATGTTTGTGAAAAGCAATCGTTTGCTTGGCAGTTTCTTTTTGTTGAAATGGCTGCAGAATATGTAACAGCTTTTTTTGTTCCATAAACGCGAGTTTCCAATCATTTGCGATTGCGATCAAATTCGAACCAAACATTTCATCAATACGAATGTGTTTTTTGAAAACGGTTTCTATAATTTCCTCGCGATCAGGCGTAATTTTAAGTCGATTTAATGCTGTAATCAAATCTCCTTTGAGTTCGTTCAATGACGAATCTACAGTAGTGCCATTCAAATAAAATAGGCGAGAAGCTAAGGTTGTATGCGCCGCTTTTTTATGATATTTCTTCGCGAGTAAATCGCCAAAAACTGTCAAACGATTTCCTTTTGCAATAATCACAGGAAATAAATCTAAATACAGCGAATCGTTCATAAATTCGGTATAAAACGATGCAGTTGCGGTTGTAATTAAATCTTTGCCTATTTTTTCTTGAATGGAGAAATTTTCAGTAGAAATAGCTGTCAAAAAGAAATCACTTTCCGAATCTTTTCCAATCAAAAAAGCACGAGTTGACGTCAATATAAAATGCCAAACCATATTTTTAGGATACGTTTCAGTAGTATGAAACATAACTTCGCTTATGCCCAAAACACTCAAAATGTATTCTTTTGCTTGCAGTTGATGAAAGATGAAATTCTGTGTTTCCAAATCTACGGAAGTGACAAAAGGAAGCTGTTCTGTATTTTTCAGCGCATACAAATCATCATTTTGTACTGTCAATAAATAGGTTTGTAAATGCTTAAAAATTGCTTGTTTATTCAATGTGAAATCGGCTGCTTTTTTACTTTCTTTATAGGTAGAAAGGTCAATTTCTACAAATTCCGCCAGTACATACACAATCGTTTTATTTTGAATTAATTGTAATCGAGTTGCTGTTAAGAGTTCATTTTTTACCGCTTTTTCAATAGAAATATCTACGGTAAAACCATTCGTAATTTTCTTAAAAACCAAGTCGTTTTGCGCCACTTTTTTGTGAAAAGATTGCAGTTCAGTTTGCAACTCGTACACTGAAAAATTTGGAGTTACATACAATTTGGCAATTGCTTTTTTGTCGGAATTTGTAAAATCTTTGAAAAAATGGAGCATATACGCTGAAAATGACTTTTTGAAATAGAAAATTAAGCAATTTTAAGCAGAACTGTTCTTTTTTTCGTGTATGCACGTACATAAGTTATGGTAAAATGATAGTTATCAGTGAGATAAGATTGTAAATTGAAGTGTCTTATTAACCACAAATAAATTAAATCATGAAAAAAAAGAAATTAAACACCAAATTGACATTAGGGAAAAACCGAGTTTCTAACTTAGAAAGCATTAGCGGAGGTTATGTAACTGCGCCTGTTTTATGTGGAACAGGGAATTGTGGAACAGGAAACTGTGGCACGTGGAATTGCGAAACGAACAATTGTCCTTCCGATCGTTGTTATACGAATGATCATCCAGTGAGCGATCCACTACATTGTCGTACATGTAACAATTGGTGCTAATCATCAAAAAAAGCCATTCTGTTACAGAATGGCTTTTGTGTTTTTATATTGAAAATTGTGTTTAAAACAATCCGTGAATTTCTGCGTCAATCTTATTAATAACACTTCCTAAATCTTCTGGATTGTCTACAAAATCCAAGTTGTCTACATCAATGACTAATAATTTTCCTTGATCGTATGTTGAAATCCAAGCTTCATAACGTTCGTTCAATCTGCTCAAATAATCAATACTGATTGAGTTTTCATAATCGCGTCCACGCTTGTGAATTTGCGCTACGAGCGTAGAAATATCGGCACGTAAATAAATTAATAAATCGGGTGCATCTACCAATTTTTGCATCAATTCAAACAACGATTGGTAATTTTCATAATCGCGATTCGTCATCAATCCCATTGCATGAAGATTGGGAGCGAAAATATGCGCATCTTCATAAATAGTACGATCTTGAATAATTTTTTTACCGCTTTCGCGAATCTGCAAAACTTGTCTAAAACGACTATTTAAGAAGTAAATTTGAAGGTTAAAACTCCAGCGTTCCATTTGCGTATAAAAGTCATCCAAATACGGATTGTCAACAACATCTTCAAAATGTGGTTCCCAATTATAATGTTTCGCTAATAATTTTGTTAACGTCGTTTTACCTGCGCCAATGTTTCCTGCAATTGCAACGTGCATGTGATTTTGTGATTAGGTGTTTGCTTTACAATCAAATTGCTGGATTTTACAACCGATTCTAAAAATATTCGTTCTATTTATTCTTTTGTTGGTTTTTTGAGTTGAAACTGATACAATACAATTCCGTCGTAAATATACAAGATATCATCGTGAAGCGAAAACTGTTTTATGGCAATTCTGTCAGATGGTAAATTTATAAGATAAAATTCGTTATTTACACTGTAATAAAGTTGTTTGTCTTTTAAAAAAATGATTTCTTCATTTGTCATGTCAAAATCGGTCACGCCTTCCAAGTTTTTTTGCGATAGTAAACTTCCGTAAATATTATACAAATACATGGTCGTTTCCGTAAGTACGCGACAAAAATTGTAATTACTTTTTAGCGTGATAAATTTTTCTGAAATTGGTAAATTCTGAATCGGAGTTTTTTGTTGCACATAATTATACACTTCCAATTGTTGTGTGTTGGTATCAAAAACCCACAAATTCCGATCGTTTGCAGTGGTTGCGGCGGCTAAATTTTTGAATTCTGTAATCACATTAAAATCGGTTCGTTTAATTTCGTTCAGTGTATTATCTAACACAATAACCGTATTAAAATCTTCGTAAAACAAGGTGATTTTTAGGGGATTTAAAATGTCTACAGACGTAATTTTTCCGAATTGAAAATTGTTGTATTGCCACTCTTTAGCGTCTTTTCTTTTGATAAGAATATTATTCTGAATCACATACAAAGCGCCAAAATTATCTACATCTACAAACTCATCTACACGCAAACTATCTTGTTTTTGTAAGGTAGCTGTAATCGTTTTTTGCCCAAAAGCAAACAGCGAACAGCATAAGAAAAAAGAAAAGATCAGTGATTTCATGGTTGACAAATTACAAAAAATGCGCCATACTTTTTAATATAGTAATGTGTCAATTTGAAAATTTGTGAATGTGGTGATACATATGAAACGTCTTTGCGAGAATTTGGAAGAAATTCGTGGCAATCTGTCTGTCAAGAAACAGCTTACTTTGTCATACTTCCTCGGAATTACGTATTAAACAAGTCTAAAAGCGATAGCGATCTAAAAACTAGCAAATCAACTTATATCCAAAACCACGCACATTTACAATCTGAATTTCAGGATCATTTTTCAGTTTCTTGCGAAGTTTGGTAATAAAAACATCCATACTTCTTGCGTTGAAAAAATCGTCGTCGCCCCAAAGTTTGTTCAGAATAAAAGTGCGATCTAAAACAGTATTTCTTTTTTCAGATAAATGAAATAATAATTCTGCTTCGCGATGTGTCAACTGAACTGATGTTTCTTCCCAAATTAATTGCTGTTGTGTATGATTGAATGTATATGTTCCGATCGGAATTTGTGTATGATCTTTTTTAATGTGAATTCGATTCAACAAGGCATGAATGCGTACAATCAATTCTTCCATGCTAAATGGTTTCTTTAAATAATCATTTCCGCCATGTTGAAAACCTTCTACGACATCTTTTACTTGCGATTTTGCCGTTAAAAAAATAATCGGAATCGTGGTGTTTTCTTGTCTAATTTCCTGTGCCAACGTAAATCCATCTTTCTTTGGCATCATTACATCCAAGACTAAAATTTCGGGCTGTATTTTTTGATACACTTTATACGCTTCTTCGCCGTTTTCGCATAAAAAAACCTCAAAATCGCGCGATTCCAAACTCTCTTTTACAATCTGACCCAAAGCAGGTTCGTCTTCTGCTAAGAGCAGTTTTATCTTTGTTGTTTTCATCTTAGCAGTGTAATTTTAAAAATAGTATGATTCGCGTTTGGAACCAATTGAATAGTTCCGTTGTGTTTTTCAATGATTTTTTTGGTGTAATATAAACCAATTCCAAATCCTTTTACATCATGTGTATTTCCTTTCGGGATTCGGTAAAATTGATCAAAAATCTTTTCTCGTTGCGATTTATCAATCGGATTTCCATTGTCAGAAACTGTAATTTCAACGGTTTCTAGTACTTTGGCAACATTCACTTCAATAGTATTTCCGCCATATTTTAGCGCGTTATCAATCAAATTTGTAATTGCATTTTCAAAATGAAAAGGATCAACTTCCATAGGTAAATCTTCAATATTGCTTCGGAAAGAAAGTGTTTTTT
>NZ_JBGCDL010000279.1:0-4549 GCF_045105435.1 Kordia sp.
CATTCACGCCGAAAATGAAGCCGAATTGAAATCTGTAACGACTTTGACAATCGATACAGCCGAAATTAACGCACTTGGCGATGCAGAAATGGATTTGAGAATTATGAGCGATTCACTCGCAATTAACGGTTTCGGAAAAACGAAACAACGCTATGAAATTACTACACGCGAACTGATTCTAACTGCGTTTGAAGACGCAAAGATTGAAGCCAATGTAACCGCTACAAAAGTGACTTCGCAAGTGGAATATGCTAACATGAAGCTTCAAGGACAAACGGATGTTTTGTATTTGGAAGTGAAAGAAAAAGGTGAGTTTGTTGCACACGAATTAACCGCAAAGGAAATTCACGTAACCGCTACCGAACAAGCAAAAGTTGTCCTAAATTGCACAGAAGAGATTACGATTGATGCACACGATCGTTCAGAGATTGACTTGTTAGGAAGTCCGAAAGCCATTAACATGCATAAGTTTGAAGAAGAAGCGATTTTGCGTAAAATTAGCGAAGTAAATAAAAGCTTTTTGAAGCGTATTTTTTAGAAGTTAGTATGTGAATTAGGTCCTTTTTATTCGTGAAATACAATGAATTTTTCGGTTTCTATAGCAACAGATTGCTTCGTTGAAAACTCCTCGTAAAGACGTATCTTTAGCGCATTAAAATTACACCAATATGGACTTTTTCACCATTATGATTATTTTGATAACGCTCGTCGTTTTCGTATTTATTGTACTGATTTCGTTTGTGTTAAAGAAATCGAAAGATGTAAAGAATGAAGCTTTTTTGGAAGATGAACGCAAATTGATGCTTCAAAATGTATTGAAAAGGCGAAAGAAACTCGTACCATATAAGACTGACTTGCAGCTTCAAATCACAGATGCCATGACGTTTGAACGTTCGGAAGATGTGAGAAGCATTCACACCACAGGATTTTTATACAATACACAGCAAAAACCAATTGTGGCTTTTGAACGTGTGGAACGTGGAAAAAACGCAACAGGTCAATTAGTCGCAATCACAAAGAAACAAACATTTGCATTTACATTTTTAGGATTGAATATTTCTCTGTTTTGTGATGATGTGTTGTTAGGTACTTGGGACAATTCCGGAAACATCTATAATTCTGAAAAACAGCTAATTGGACATGCTAAACGTCCAGCAAATAGTACTGAGCGTTCACATTTTCCGTTGGTAATGAATCAACGTGAAATAGCGCAGTTACAAACAGCTCCTTTGTATGATACAATTGAAAATACCTCAACAGTTTCAACTATTTTTGAGGAATTGAATTTTGGTGCATTGGTGTTGTCAAAAACAACTTCGTCAAGCTTGGAAGAAGAAAAATGGTTGCTTGCGTTGGCAATTTTTGAAGTCACTTTTTACGGAAATATGCCCGTTGCCTAACTGAAATCGATAATTTACTCATTTAGAGTTCGTTTTTATTGGTAGCTTTTATAGTTTTAGCCAATCGTTAATCAATCAAATTATGAAAAAAATATATCTAAGTTGTGTATTGTGTTTTTCAATTATGCTGAATTATGCACAAAGTAAAACCAACCAAGTTGTGACTACAGAAACGACCGAATCTATTGTTCCTTTTATTGATAAATTGAAAAATGGTGAGCATTTCACCATTCATTACAAGTCTAGCGGATGCTTTCATAATAGCAAAGAAGCCTTGACTTTTGAACGCACAAATAATACGTATTACGTCGTTTATAAGAACGAAAAAAAGCAGGTAAGCGATGCATTTATGGAACGTGTTAGAAGTTTTGAAAAAGAGTTGTCGCAACAGCACGATTTAGGCTGCACTACTGTAGATAATTACTTAGTTATTTATAATGATACACAGCGCATTGCAACAGATGGAAGCTGCTCTTGGAACGGATATAGCAAATTGAAAAAACTTTTTGGATTTACGGCTTAATTATTTTTTACTAATATGTATAAACTAAAAAAGACCAACACTGATGTTGATCTTTTCTAGGGTAATCTTACTGGTAAAAGCAAAGAGTTACATTTTGACAATTTTCTCGGTTTTAATGCCTTTCTCGGTTTTTATTTTCACAAAATAGATTCCAGCTGCTTGTGCTGACATGTCAAGCGCTATGTTTTTTGTATTGTATTTTTCGGATGCTAACATTCTACCTTGTACATCATAGATTTCGATACTTTTTATGGCATCTTTTGCAGAGATGTATAACTGCTCTTTGGTAGGATTCGGATAAATGTTTATCGCATTGTTTAGTCGTACTTGATCTAAACTTAACGTAAATGCCGTTGTTTCTGTATTGGTTTGAATTGGGAAATTGTAATCAAAGAATATATTGGCTTCGTTACTTACAATATCGTCTTCTATGAGCGTGTCTTGCGATTGAATTTTTAATAGAATGTTTCCATGTCCACCAGCTTCTAACAAGATATTTTGAAAGATAAAACGAATTATATTTCCTGTGACCGTTATACTAGCGTCGTGCGAAGTACTTAGCATTCGTATGGTTGACGCATTGAATTGCGTAGGATCTATTTCCATTTCAACAACTACATTTTGCGCAAAGAAGTTTCCTGTGTTTTCAAAGTTGATGACATAGTGTAAATACTCTCCTATTTGATCAGGATTTACAAAGTTTCCTTGAATACATGTAATGTCATTAGGATCATACGAACCTACAACCGTTTGTGTATACGCAAATTGATTATCGTCAGGTAATATATCGCCTGCAATTGGGTTTATGGTTGCCGTGAAAACCAATTGATCGTCTATGTTTACTGGTGGCGTTTCCGTTGGTGAATTGACATTGAATCTAACATAGAAATTTCTACTTTCTAACGGCGCTAAGTCTGTATATGTCCAATTTAACACTCCTGGTGTTTGCGAACTTATGGTTTCTGTACTATTGATGAAGTCTAAAAGTGGTTCATCGTAGGTAAGACTGATATCTCCAGAAATGACTTCGTTTCCTTTGTTTTTATAGCTAATCCAATAAGAAGCATCAAATCCTGGTCGTGCAAAATCAATTGGCGATATTACAATTTCTACATCAGGGTTTGAACCGTTGTTCGTTATACAAAAATCTTCATCCGCTAAAAGGTTGTTCGTTATTGGAAAATTTGCTATTGCATTTGCAGGAGTTGCTATGTATAATGTCGGGTTTTCTATGTTTGGCGTGATCGTATAGTTTCCTGATGTCGCTTGGAATGAATAATTACCCAAATTATCAGTAAATATGGACGTTGTTTCGGTTCCATCATTGATATCGACACGTGTAAACGGAAATACTAAATCGTCAGTTCCATTACATCCATCATCATTGAGATCGTACGCTATATTTCCTTGTATGGTATTGTAGTTGGTATTATACGGGTCGGTTCCGAGGATTATTTCTAAGGCATTGTTTAGATCATCATTGTCACAGTTACCCGCTTGCCAAACTGTATTATCCGCATCAAAACCAGTATAACCAATGTCTTGCACAGGATCGCAAGGATCTGTGTAATCGGTTCCGTTAAATACTTCTTCTATGTTTAGAATTCCGTCTCCATCTACATCTTCTGTTGCTTCACCAATACAGTTGCAATTTTCATCAATAAAATCTGAAAGTGTCGCTGGATCTCCATCATCACACGGAGCGCCAACGATGTTGCCACCGCCACAACTTCCATCGTCAATAATGCTTACTGTTGCAATATCGTTTGCGTTTACGGTATTTCCTGTAATTACAGTTCCTTGGATAAAAAATGCTTCCGCAGTTTCAAATACATCATCATCTATGATCGGAATGACCACATTTATGGAACTTTGAAGCGCAGGAATAGTAACCGTAGTCATTACCGAGGTATAATCGTCAGGACTAGTGGCGGTATCATTAGTAGTAGTAATGTTAATATTTGTATCTATAGAACTTACCCCTTGAATTGTAACTGGAACAGTAATGCTTCCAGCATCTTCCATAACTGAAATATCATTTATTACAAATATAACCTGATCATCATCAATAATATTGACCGTTCCTGATGGAGAAATATTGCTTGTATTTCCGCTAACAACCGTTCCGTTTACTGTAAAATCTTCGGTTGGTTCAGAAATAGCATCGTCGATTATAGGAATAGATACGCTGGTTGAAGTTTGAAAAGCAGGGATTGTCACCATCACTGTTAAAGATGCATAATCGTCTGGATCAGTAGCTGAACCGTCCGTAGTTGTTATGCTTATAACCGTATCAACAGCGCTTGGTCCTGCTATGGATACTGGTACACTTGCAGTACCGTCACTTTCTGAGATATTAACATCGCCAATACTTACAAAAGAATCGTCATCATCAGTAATAGTGACTGTTCCTGATGGATCCGTATTGCTTGTATTTCCGCTAACAACCGTTCCATTTACTGAAAAAACCTCTGGAGGTTCAGAAACAGTATCATCTATAATGGGAATACTTACATTGACCTCACTTTGAAAAGCTGGAATTGTGGCTGTAACTGTTGTATTGACATAATCATCTAGACCGTTAGCTGTACCGCTCGTTGTTGTAATTTGTATAACCGTATCAACA
>NZ_JBGCDL010000280.1:0-9546 GCF_045105435.1 Kordia sp.
CTATGTCTTCTATCTTAGATGCGAACATTACAACAGGGTTAACGGCGTTAATCTTATTCCTATTCGGAACAGGACCAATTAAAGGGTTTGCAACTACGTTATTAATCGGTATTTTCACGTCATTATTTACGGCAATCTTCATTACACGTTTACTAATTGACTGGTATATTGAAAAAGGAAATACATTAGCTTTCTCTACAGGAGCAACGAAAAACTTATTCAGAAACAATACTGTTGAGTTCTTAAAAAAGCGTAAAGTAGCATATATCATTTCTGGAGCAGTGATCTTAGTAGGTTTAGGATCTATCATTTTAGGAAATCAATTAAACCAAGGTGTTGACTTTGTTGGTGGACGTTCATACCAAGTACGTTTTGAAGGAACTACAAGTCCTCAAGCAGTAAAAACTGAATTAGAAAAACAATTTGTAGTAGATGGTACTGTAGTTTCTCCGGAAGTGAAAACATTTGGTGAAGACAATCAGTTAAAAATTACGACAAAATATAAAGTAAACGAAACAGGAACTGAAGTTGATGATGAAATCAAAGAAAATCTATTTAATGGTTTAAAATCATTCTTACCAAATGATATGACTTTAGAAAGATTTGTTGATGGAGCAGAAGACAAACAAGTCGGAATCATGCAATCAATCAAAGTTGGACCAACGATTGCGGATGATATCAAAAAAGATTCATTCTGGGCAGTATTAGGTTCGTTAGTAGTGGTGTTCTTATACATCTTATTACGATTCAGAAGATGGCAATTCTCTCTTGGAGCAGTTGCTGCCGTATTCCACGATGTATTAATCGTATTAGGTATCTTCTCATTAGCATGGAAATATTTACCATTTACAATGGAAATCAACCAAGCATTCATTGCGGCAATTTTGACCGTAATTGGATACTCGCTGAATGATACCGTGGTCGTATTTGATAGAATTCGTGAGTTTATGAACGAAAACGCAAATTGGAAATTTAGCAAAGTTGTAAATGCAGCCTTAAACAGTACATTAAGTAGAATCTTAAATACATCGTTAACTACATTGGTCGTATTATTAGCGATCTTTATTTTCGGTGGAGAATCTATTAGAGGATTCATGTTCGCCTTAATTATTGGTGTAATTGTAGGTACATACTCATCTATGTTTATTGCAACTCCAATTATGTATGATACCATCAGAAAAGGTGATATCAACAAAGGATTAGAAGAAGAAAAAGAAGCGTAATCAGTATAGATTCACTCTTTATTCAATATAGAAAAACGCTGCTCGTAATGAGTAGCGTTTTTTTTGTTTGTATAAGTTGTTGTGTGTGAATTTGAATCAAATCGAAATAATACGATTCAGAGCAGATTGAAGTATTCATCAGCGTCTTTTCAAGCTAATTCTAACAGTTGTTAAGCGCTATTTTTTTCTAGTGAAGTTAGGAAAAACGTATGAATAAAGTATAGATTGTATGATATAGCTAAAATGAATGATAGAGCAAAAGAAGTTAGCTCATTCTTATAACAGAAACGCCAATAATTGCAAAAGTACTAAGTAATATCAATTTAATTTTACGGGGAAACAGCTCTTTTCATTCAAATGAAATCAAATAGAGAAGAAGCCTTAAAGCGTATTTATAATATTAGAATTTTGGTTATTTAAAACTTTACAAACGTAATCGTATCGCCAATTTCAAGCAGCCATTTTTCAGCTAAACCAGCATTTACTTCCAGTACATACATTGCAGGAACTTCAGAAGGCAATCCGGCTTCATCTAAAGGCTTTGCATTTTCTTGAAAACTTACTATTTTTTTATTGTCATCCAAATAGATAATATCTAAAGGAATGTACGTGTTTTTCATGTAAAAGCTTCTCGGAAACAAAGTTGGGAATACAAAAAGCATTCCTTCTGTGTCTTTCATAGACTGGCGGTACATAAGTCCAGTTTCACGTTCATATACGCTTTCTGAAAACTCTATATCGAGTGTGATAATATCTTCTCCATTAGCTTTTGCTAAGGTTAATTCACCTTCTTTCGTAAACCCAACCTCAACTGTTTTAACCGTTTTGTTGCTATCCGATTCTCCACAAGAAACAAACGTTATTGCAACACAAAATAATAAGAGTAATTTTTTCATTAGGAAGCTGTTGATTTATTCGTGTCTGTATTTTTAGTTTCTCGGAACATAAAATAGAATCCGGCGATAATAAAAGGAATACTTAGCCATTGTCCTGTAAGTAGTAACCATTCTTCACGTGCTTCTATTTGTGCTTTCTTTACGAATTCTACAAAGAAACGAACCGTCCAAAGTAATACTAAAAACAGTCCAAAAATATATCCTTGTTTGTCTTTTTTATTTGTTTTCCAGTACGTATAATATAAAATAGCAAATACAAAAACATAGCAAAATGCTTCATACAATTGTGCCGGATGTCGTGGAAAATCTTCGCCTTTCGCTTGAAAAATAACGCCAAAATCAGAGTTAGTCGCTTTTCCAAGAATTTCAGAATTAAAAAAGTTTCCTATTCGTACAAAAACACCACCAATAGCGACTGCAATTACGATTCGGTCTAAAATCCAAAGTAAACTTTTATAGGGATATTTTCTTCTGTATAAATACATGGCAACAATAATTCCGATCGCAGCTCCGTGACTTGCCAATCCTGCGAAACCAGTAAATTTATAACCTTCTATAAAACCAAATAAAGTGGCGTTTGCATCTGCTTTGATAGGAAGTAAAATTTCTATCAAATGATTTTGGTAGTAAGGCCAATTGTAAAAGAATACTTCACCCAAACGCGCGCCTAATAAGGTTGCAATTACCGCATACATAAACAAAGAATCTAAGTACTTTATTTCAATGCCTTCATTGTCGTAAATCTTTTTGGTGATATAATATCCTAAGCTAAACGCAATAATAAACATTAAGCTGTAATATCGGATTTCAATCGGACCTATATTCAATAAAACTTCACTAGGATTCCAGTTGATACTTAGTAGGTGCATAAAAGGTATAGTTTATAAAGTGTAAATATAGACAAACCAAACGGAAATCAAAGAATACAAATGGTAAAGGAATGTTATTTAACGGAAACTCAATTTTAAGAAGTCGTATGGATGAACTCAAAGTTGAATCGAAGTTTAATATTGAATTTATTTCTTCTTTTTCGTTACATCATCCGGAACAGGATCATAACCACTTCCGCCATACGGATGACAGCTAAAAATTCGTTTGAGTGCTAATCTGCCACCACGAAACAAACCGTGTTTTTTCAATGCCTCCGCAGCATAATGCGAACAGGTTGGTGTGTAACGACAAGCCGCAGGTGTGTACGGTGAAATTGCCGCTTGGTAAAAACGGATGATGAGTAAAAAAGGATATGTGAGTATCTTTTTAATAGCGATCTTTTTTAACCAAACTTAGGAAACCGAAAACGATGTGCCTTCTTTTCCATCTTTCAGCTGAATGCCTAAGGCTAATAATTCGTCACGAATTTTATCAGACATCGCAAAATCTTTGTTTGTGCGTGCTTCGTTTCGCATCTTAATCAGCAATTCAACAACTCCAGAAAGTGCATCACCATCATCAGACGAACCGTTTTGCTGCTCTAAACCTAAAATGTCAAATACAAATGCATGCATGTATTTTTTAAGTTCCGCTAGTGTTTCTGGTAAAATTGTCGCTTTTCCATCTTTCAGCTGATTGATATATTTGACAGCTTCAAACAAATCGGCAATTAAAATTGGCGTATTAAAATCGTCATTTAGTGCAGTGTAGCAATTGCGTTTCCAAACCTCAAAATTAAAACTAGTTTTATCGCCCACAGGCTGCAAACTATCTAGCGTTTTCATAGCTTCCATCAGCTTATAGAAACCTTTTTCGGAAGCTAACAACGCGTCATTACTAAAGTCAAGAATGCTTCGGTAATGTGCTTGCATCATAAAAAAACGGGCTACGCTTGGCGCGAATCCTTTTGAAAGATGTTCACTGTTTCCAGAGAAAATTTCAGCAGGAAGAATGTTATTTCCCGTTGATTTTGCCATTTTCTTTTTATTCAACGTCAGCATATTGGCATGCATCCAATAATTTACAGGTGTTTTTCCTTTGGAAGCTTCATTTTGAGCAATTTCACATTCGTGATGTGGAAACTTTAAATCCATTCCGCCACCGTGAATATCAAACTGATCGCCTAAGTATTTTGTACTCATGGCTGTACATTCTAGGTGCCAACCTGGAAAACCATCACTCCAAGGTGAAGGCCAGCGCATGATGTGAGTTGGTTCTGCTTTTTTCCAGAGGGCAAAATCTTGCGGATTCTTTTTATCGCTTTGTCCATCTAATACGCGTGTATTATGAACTAAATCTTCTAAATTACGTTTGCTTAGTTTTCCGTAATCGTGCGTTTCATTGAATTTATGAACGTCAAAATATACAGAGCCATTTACTTCGTAGGCAAGTCCTTTATTAAGAATATCTTTTACAATTTCTATTTGCTCAATAATATGTCCTGTTGCTGTTGGTTCAATACTTGGCGGATGAAAATTGAATTTTTGTAGAATTGTGTGGAAGTCAACAGTATAACGTTGTACAATTTCCATTGGTTCTAGTTCTTCCAAACGTGCTTTTTTGGCAATTCGATCTTCACCAACATCGGCATCATTTTCCAAATGACCGGCATCGGTAATATTTCGCACATACCGTACTTTAAAGCCTAAATGCGTTAAATACCTAAAAATCATATCGAATGACATAAACGTGCGTACGTTTCCTAAATGCACATTGCTATACACGGTAGGACCACATACATACATTCCAACATGACCTTCATTAATAGGTTTAAAAACTTCTTTTTGGTTTGTGAGGGAATTGTATATTTTCAGTTCTTGTTCTTGATATAATTTCATGGTAAATGATAAAAAAGATGTTATTTTAAAATTTTGTATCTAATTTAATATAATCTAGGAATTCTAAGCGTGTTTTTTCATTTTTAAATTTTCCGCCAAATTCTGCGGTTACAGTACTGCTTTCTATGTCTCTGATTCCGCGAGAGTTTACACATAAGTGTTTAGCGTCAATTACACAGGCAACATCTTCGGTTCCAAGTACTTTTTGCAATTCTTTTACTACTTGAATCGTTAAACGTTCTTGAACTTGTGGTCGTTTTGCGTAATAATCAACCACGCGATTCATTTTTGAAAGTCCTACCACAGTTCCGTTAGAAATATAGGCAATATGTGCTCTACCAACAATAGGAAGTAAATGATGTTCGCAAGTAGAGTAGACAACGATGTTTTTCTCTACTAACATTTCATTATACTTATACTTATTGTCAAATGTAGAAGCTTTTGGTTTTCTATCGGGATGCAATCCGCCAAAAATTTCGTTCACAAACATTTTAGCAACTCTATTTGGAGTTCCTTTAAGGCTGTCGTCCGTCATATCTAAACCTAAAGTTTCCATAATATGAGCAACATCTTTTTTAATGCTTGCTATTTTGTCTTCATCACTAAGTTCAAAAGCGTCTTTACGTAATGGAGTATCATAAGAAGTCATGATGTGATCGTCTCCTAAAGCTTGTATTTCTTCTTCAAGCGCTTTATCTATTTTCATTGATTCTGTATTTCTTTATATTTAAAAAATGTAGTACAAATCATTAATAATACGACGCAAAATAAACCTTGGGTATATCAAAGATTTGAAACTCTATTTTTTTCAAAATTTAACAAGACAGCAAAGATAATTAAATATTGTATATGATTTGGCTGAACGTGCCGTAAATAAATGTGTTAAAGAACTATGTATATCACAAAATTTTCTTAATTTTCCGCGATTCTAAATAATTTTTTTAACACAATGTCGGATTTTTATAGACCTTGTTGTTATATATAATGTAAAGAAAAAAGAAGTGTTCTTTTTAGGAAACTAAAAGTAGCTTCATTTCAAATTAATAAATATCAGCACACAACCATGACTATTATGCGTAAAATTTATGTATGTATGATGTTCTTATTTTTAGGGCTTTGTATGAATGCACAAACTAAAAATGAGACTTATAAATTTAAGGAACATCAAGTAGATAACTTCATCAAGGAAGTTTACGGAGATCAAGCTCAGAAATTGATCTTCTCTAACAAACAACGATACCAAACATTACGAAAGCTTATTGTGGAGCGAATGAAAATTGTGAAGCAACCTAAAATTAGAGGGAAAGAAAGTCCTAATATTACGGCTGAAGGAATGTTGACTACATACAACAAAAACCTAAAGCATGATGGTTTTAACAAAGCAACATTCAATCCCTTAAAATACAATATTCAATTCTTCGACATAGCAACCAGAGCTTATAGAATTGACAATACTGAATACCTATTAATTATTCAACCTCAACCTAAACTACAAAACTAAATATTTAGAGATGAAAAAAATAGTTCTCTTATTACTCATTGTGCCTATATTCTGTTTCGGACAAGATATTATTATCGAAAATGGTACTTTTACAATATGTCAAGGTACTTTTCTTGATACAGGAGGTGGCGGAGCAGGACAATATTCAAACAATGAAAATTTTGTCATGACGATATGCCCTGCGAATCCAGGTGATAAAGTGCAATTAGACTTTACCTCATTTGGTGTGCAAAATATGTCAGATAATATGATTATCTATAATGGTGATGATGTGACAGCACCTCAATTTGGAATCTATACAGGAACGGCAAGTCCAGGGATTGTAGTCGCTACAAACGCTAACATTTCAGGATGTCTTACGATAGAATTTATGTCGGATGATGCTGGAGTCAACATTGGTTGGGCAGCAGATATTTCATGTATAACACCATGTCAAACAATCAATTCACAATTAGATTCTTCCGTACCTGCGGCAGATGGAAATAATATCATAGAAATATGCCAAGGCGATACTGTAACCTTTAACGGAAGTGCAACGTTTTCTTCTGATGGTACAGGCGCACAATACCAATGGGATTTTGGTGATGGAAATTCGGCTAATGGAGAATCTGTTACGCATACCTATCCAAACCCAGGAGCATATATTGTTAATTTAACTGTGACAGACACAAATAACTGTACCAATAATAACTCAATCAATCAAGTAGTCCGTGTTTCTACAACACCCGACTTTACAGGAACGGAACCTGCAGATCCTATTATATGTTTTGGTGATGATACTACAATTCCAGGAATTGTTAATGCAGTACCATTTATTGTAGAATGTACGCCACCTGTAAGTGGAGAAACATTTTTACCAGATGGAAGTGGAGTTTCTTATGAAACTTCTATTCCTGTAGATTGTTTTGAATCAGATCAAGTAATAACCTCTGGAACAGATTTATTACAGGTATGTTTAAATATTGAGCACTCTTTTACAGGTGATTTAGAAATTGTAATCGTTAGTCCAAATGGACAAGAAGCAGTATTACTAGATTTTCCTAATATTGGAGGAGGAACATATCTTGGAGCTGCCAATGATGATGGATCTACTGATCCAGGAGTGGGAGCAGAGTATTGTTTTGCGTTAACAGGAACTGTAAATTTAGATGACGGACCAACAACCAATTTAGGAACAGGAAATGCTTTTGTGCCAGATACGTATCTTCCTGTAGATCCAAATGGATTTGATGATCTTATCGGAAGTCCATTGAACGGAAACTGGACTATTAGAGTTACTGACAACCTTAATGTTGATAACGGATTTATATTTAACTGGAAACTAGACTTTGATCCAGCCATTTTACCAGGAGATGAATCATTTACACCTGTAATTGAATCAGAAGGATGGCAAGCAGATGCTTCTATAACAGATACAACGGGTAATGTAATTACAGTGCAACCAACAACACCAGGACAACACTGTTATACGTATGAAGCTACGGATGATTTAGGATGTACATACACAGAAACAGTTTGTATTGATGTAACTCCAGAAATGAACAATGCACCAGCTTCAAATTTATCGGTATGTTCTGCAAATACTACAGAAGTATTTGATCTTACTGTAAATACAGCACAAGTATTAGCTCCAATTGCTGATACTACCGATATGGAAGTTACCTATCACTTGTCACAAGCAGATGCCGATGCAGGAGTAGGAGCTTTGACACTTGCACAAGCACAGGCATACTCTGGTAGTGACGGTGAAGAAATATTTATAAGAATATCATACACAGGAACGACAGCAATTGACTGTTTCCAAACAGACTCTTTTACTTTAAATATAGGAAGTCCTACTGCAAATGTAGTTCCAGATATTGTACTTTGTGATATTGGAAACGATGGTGTTGAAGAATTTGAACTATGTCAACAAACAGATTTAGTCTTAGGAACACAAGACCCAGCAGATTACACAGTAACTTATCATGATACACAAGCGGATGCAGACAACAATGCAAATCCGCTAGCATGTTTACACGACAATGGAACAGTGCCTACAGATGATATATTTGTAAGAGTTCAAGACAATAACAGTGCAACCTGTTTTGCAATAACCTCATTTAACTTAGTCTTAAATGCTGAACCGACATTAATAGCTGCTGCTGATCTAGTTACCTGTGATGATCCTTCAAATGATGGAACAGAAAATTTTGATATAGCAGCACAAGTTTCAATCATTTTAGGAACACAAGATCCGAATGATTTTACAATTAGTTTTCACGGGAGTCAAGCTGATGCTGATGCAAATGTAACTCCTTTAACTTCACCGTATCCAAATACAACTCCGAGTGACTTAATTGTTGTAAGAGTTGAAGATAATACTACAAACTGTGTGTCAACAACACAGTTCAATGTTATATTAAATGCATTACCAATAGCAAATCCTGTTGCAAATATTACAGTTTGTGACGATGATTCGAATGATGAAACTGAGTCTTTTGATTTGGATGCGTTAGATATTCAAGTGTTAGGGACACAAGATTCAATGCTATTTGACGTTACATATCACTCTTCTCAAACTGAAGCTGATTCAGGAGCAAATCCATTGCCGAGTCCGTACAATAACGCTACTGACACTGAGCCAATCTTTGTGCGTATTGTGAATGTTAATGATGCAACATGTGTAGATACGACAAGCTTTCAAATAAAAGTTGATTACCAACCAACAGCAGTACAACCTGCAAATATGGTGGTTTGTGACGATGCTTCTAACGATGGAGTGGAAGTTTTTGACTTTTTAACACAAGAAGCTATAATTCTAGGGACGCAAGACCCAGCAGATGTAGACATTAACTTCCACGAAACTCAATCAGATGCAGATGCTAATATAAACCCATTACCAACTACATACACAAATACAGGGACAACAGATACTGATACAATATTTGTAAGTGTTACTAGTACTGATCCAATGAATACATGTAGTACTACTTTAAGTTTTGACGTTACTGTAAACCCATTACCTGTGGTAGTTACGCTAACACCTTTGGAAGAATGTGATGATGATACGGATGGACTTGTCGGTTTTATTTTGACAGAAGCTGATACTGAAATTTTAACAGGTCAAACTTCTACAGATGCTATGACCATTACCTATTATGAGACAATGGCAGAAG
>NZ_JBGCDL010000281.1:0-3178 GCF_045105435.1 Kordia sp.
TCTATGAACTTTTTTATAAAGATCCTTTTTTTATGTTTTCAAATAGCTGCGCTAGTTGCGGCTATTTGGTCTTGGAATCGCTATAAAGAAACTACACAACGTTACTTTTTATGGTTTTTAGTATATGTAGTTTGTCATGAAATTTCAGGACTTTGCTATCATTTATTTTTCAAAGGTCATAATGATATTATACATAATTTATTTACACTCATCTCATTTGGATTTTATTTTTGGTGGTTTTATAAAATTTTAGCGAAACGAAAATGGTTTGTATACATATTATTCGTTGCTTTTTTTATTCCATTTTTAAATGATTTAATTACCAAAAGTCCTATTGAAAACCTTTACCTATATCCTATTATTATTGGTGCTTTTTCCGTACTCGTTTTAACGATTAGCTATTTTATAGAATTGTTGAATACAGATTCCATTACCAGTTTTGCTAAATCGCAACGGTTTTGGATTGTCACAGGCTTATTTTGTTTTTACATTGGTTTACTTCCTTTGTTAATTTTTCATAATCATTTAGATTATGGTGGTCATTTTTACCGCATTGTCATTACAGTATTAAATGCCGTTTTATATGGTTGTATTTTTAAAAGCTTTTTATGTCTGGAGAAGAAAAAGTAGAAAAAATAGAGAACGCATTTTCAGAAGAAATGTTCTTCTTACTGTCGGGCGCAGCTTTGCTAATTGCAGTTGCGGTGGTCATTCTTTTTTTTGTGTTTGTAACACGTAAAAATAAATTGATTACCGAAAAAACTATGTCTATCAATAGTTATGAAAAGAAAATGGTAGAACTAGAATTACACGCATTGCGATCGCAGATGAATCCACATTTTGTACATAATTCGCTGAATGCGATTCAGTATTATATTCAGATGAATGATATTGATCAATCAGAGAATTATTTGACACGTTTTTCAAAGTTAGTGCGTCAGTTTTTTGATTATTCGCGCAAGCAATTAATCACAATTGAAGAAGAAATAGAATTGATTTCTAATTATTTAGCACTCGAAAAACTCCGTTTTGAAGACAAACTTTCGTACGAAATTGTATGTGATGAAACGGTAGATGTAGCAGCTTCTATTCCATCAATGGTATTGCAACCAATTATAGAAAACGCTGTAAATCACGGTATTTTTCATAAGAAAACGCCCGGAAAAGTTACCGTTACATTTTCGCAACTTTCTAACGATAGTTTTTCTGTGGTTGTAAAAGACGATGGAATTGGCATTAAACAATCTAAAAAATTAGCTAAAAATACGATTAAAAACCAAGGATCACATTCTTCTCAAGTTTTAGATGAACGACTAAAATTGCTTGAACAGATAGATAATTGGCATGTTGAATATACGATTAAAGATCGTTCTGATTTTGGAACACAACAAGGAACGATTGTCACCCTAATTTTTAAACTACCAAACTGATATGACAGTAACTGCTATTTTGGTTGACGATGAACATAAGTCGTTGGCTATTTTAAAAAACAAACTCGAAAGATTATGTCCAAACGTAACCATTATTGGCGAAACGCAAGATCCTGAAGAAGCCATTGATTTGATTACAAATTTGAAACCACAATTGGTGTTTTTGGATATTGCCATGCCTGGTATGAATGGTTTTGAAGTGCTAGAAAAAATTCCGAAACTAAGTTTTGAAGTTATTTTTGTAACTGCTTTTGATAATTACGGCATTGAAGCCATTAAACATTGTGCTATTGGCTATGTTGTAAAACCTATTGATAGCCAAGATTTGATTCAGGCAGTTTCCATTGCTACGCAGAATATTGCCGATAAAACAGCTTTGCAAAAGAATACACAATTGATTGAAAATTTAGGCATTCAGTCGTTTCAACAAAAGAAGATTGTGATTCCTTCGCAAGATGGTTTGGAGTTTGTAAAAATTGAAGATATTATTCATTGTCAAGGAACCGACGGCTATACGAAAATTCATTTTCAGCAAAGTAAACCTATTATGAGTTCGTATAGTATTGGGCACTTTTTTAAACTACTGAAGAGTAACGATTTTTACCTGATTCACAAATCGCACTTGATCAATACCAATTATATTTTAAAGTATTTAAACGAAGGATATGTGGTGTTGCAGGACAATCATAAGTTGCCTGTTTCACGAAATAAACGCACCGATTTTTTGAATATGATTCGGAATGTTTGATGTTGATTATGTATGGATTTGTTTTTTGTGGATTTGTCTATTTGTTTGATTGTTTTTGAAACGCTAAAGGTTCTTAGAAAACATCTTGGTTCTTGACGCTAAAAGTCTTGGCTCTTTTCTACCACGAATTTTTTTTATTTGTTTATCTGTACTAAAACTCTAAACGTTTAAAGGAGTGATTTTTCATAGTAAAACGAAGAAAAATTGTATCGAGAAGTACTTTTAAATTAATACTGATCTGTTTCTAAAGTAGCAGATAGCTTCACTTCGTTCGCTATGACGTTTCAAAGCATTTCAATATGCAATACGAATAGCTAAAATCTTTTTTGTCACGAATGCACGAATTGTTTGTTTGTAGTTCATGTTTGTGCATACTGATTTGTCACGAATTTTGCTTACGGTTATGTGGATTTGCTGATTGCTTTGAAACGTCCTTGCGAGGAATTTATGACGTGGCAATCTGTTTGTTTAAACAACGGTATCTTTATCTTATTCAAAGATAGCTTCACTTCGTTCGCTATGATGTTTCAAAGCATTTCAATATGCAATTCTAATGAGCTATAAATTTAAAAGTCGTCTAAAAATCTATTTAAAAACAAAAAAGACCTTCATTGCTGAAAGTCTTTTTGTTAAATCTTGTATGTAGTTTGTCTTACTTTTTCTTTGCTGCGTAGTCTTTGTTTAATTCTTCTAAAACAGTTTTAGTAACATCGTACATCTCTTTTCCGTAGTATAAGTTTCCTATCATTTCGTTTTTACCAAAAATAAAATCGTATCCATTTTTTTTCCCGTAAGCTGATACAAATCGTTTCACTCTATTTAAAATAGAATCGTTTTGCGCTCTACTGTCTTCAGAAATACGATTTTGCTCAATTTTAATTTGCTGATCTAAACGTTCACCCAATTGCTGAATTTGAACTGATAATTCTTGTTGCTTTTTTGGAGAGGCTTTTGCTGCTTTTTGTTGCGCTTGTTTCAATTCGAGATTGAACATTTGCGA
>NZ_JBGCDL010000282.1:0-15088 GCF_045105435.1 Kordia sp.
GGATTATATGGACATTTTTAAAGACATTTCTTCTTCTACCGCCACGAGAGATTTAAAAACAGGACTTGAATTAGGAATGTTATCTAAAAAAGGAGAAAATAATAAAACAACATACACAATTACTGGGTACAACACCGGTAACCGTTGCACAACCCTATAATTTCATAAAAACAAGGCTTTCTTAGCACTTTTAAGCGTGTCTTTCTTATGAGTTTTCCTATTGAAACTTAAAATTAGTGTCGCTTAAAATCAAGCTATTATTACCAAATAGTGACTTTATTTTGAAAATGAGCAAGCCAAGTGATTTTACTCCACTTTTTGCCGTTTTTGTAATGAATTTTAGGTATTTCTTCAAGTTATAAGCAATAAGTTTATACAAATAATCTAACTCAGAAGATAAACGACGATAAAAGTTCTCTTTTGGAATACGATTACTTCACTGAAAATTGTTGAATAATTTTTCTTGATAGATTTTCTTGCCTTGCAGAACCTAAGACACACAATTATTCAATACCTTAGACTTGTGCAACAGGCACACCTTGTATAGTTCATTGCTTTGGCAAGTGATTATTCTAATCGTCTTTTTTCTGTGGGGTAAGAGAAATTAATACCGATTTTAAAAAGTCACGTCAAACCTTCACAATCTTCTTAGTCAGTGTTCCTTGCGGCGTTTCTATCTTTAAAAAATAAATACCTTTACTTTTAATTGTTGAAACATCTAACTGCATTTGTTCAGTATTGATATCTTGCGTTAACAATTTTCTTCCATCAATAGATGTTAAGGTAAGTTTGCCTTTTGTCTTGGTAGGAAAATTGATAAATAACTGATCTACAACTGGATTTGGAAACACTTTAATGTCATTTAAAAACTTTTCATCTATTGATAATAAAAGAATAATATCAAAATCATCTATCTGTAATGATCCAGTCACTATTTCTCCATCAAAACTTATATTAGCATTATGTATAATTCTAATTTTTTCGACATTCGATAGGGTTTCATAGGCAATGCCAGGCACACTAGGCACATAATCACCATCATCTGTTACTTCTATACTAGAACCGCCTTGTACCCAAAAAACTACAGAAGTCCAATCACTCATTGCAGGAATTTCAAAAGACTCTTGTGTAACCAATTCAGCATTATTAAATCCTTTAAATCCCAATCGTATATGTAGCGGAAAATTATTATCATTTTTTACAACAAACTCAAAACCTATTCCCCATGTATCATCATAAAGATTACCGCCATAGTTACATACAACTGCCATTTCGCCAATAGCAGTATTAGAGCCATCACAGGTTTTTAACAAATAGTATTGATTAAATTCATTGGAAGCTGAATGCATTTCCTGAGTAAGCATTGTTGTAGAGCCGTCAGTATTAGTCCAATTAGAAATTCCGTCTTCAAAATCATCTCCTATTTGGCCATAAAAAAGTATTGGAAAGCAATATAGTATTGATAAAAGTAATTGTTTTTTCATAGTGAATAGTGTTGTTATTATAAAAGTACAATTTAATCCACGACTACTAAAAATGGTGTACCCTAAATGGATAAAATATTGTTCAATTTAGGACAACACTAAAGCATTAAATAAACGTACGCGCCCAAAGAATCAACAACACTTGCATTGGCAATCGAATCAAGGTCGGAATGACCATTTTTCCTTTACGTCTAGCCTTTTGAAAGTGATACACATTTGCGGGGAATACGGCAACTAACAGCGCAATAATTCCAATGGCTGCATACGATTGTGTCGTTTCAAACAATAAAGCAATTCCGAGTGCAATCTCCACAATTCCAACAACAATATTAACCGTTGCCGGAGATGGAACCCATTTTGGCGTAATACTCAAAAACATCTTAGGTTTCCAAAAATGGCAAATTCCTGCAAAAATATACAGTATTGCCATTACGTATAAAGAAGTCTGTTCAAATGGTAGCATTGGTTAAAATTTAAGTATTCTTAATTCTTCTGAAGGATGAACTAAAGATATAAAATTTTCAATGAAAAGTCATCTATCTATCAATTTACAATCTTCCTAAGTCAAAGTGTATTTTCACTAACGGAAAAGCTGCAATCACTCAATAATACAGGCTAAAGTTTGTTTTTAAACATAAAAATGGTAGTTTCGATACTACAGATTATTACAATTAAAACCAATACATTATGAAACCAGCGTCTTAAAAATTTTCTCACTCAAGAAAATGATTAATAGCCAATAGCATGTAACCGATAAAAAACAATAAACATAAACACATGAAAAAACTAGGACTCTTACTATTAACTTTTACTGTGATTGTAGCTTGCGGAACTAAAAAATCTGCTTCGACTTCAAAAAACAGTATGACAAGCATAAAAAAAGCAAAAAATAAAAATTTTAAGCAAACCTTACGCAATCAATATATGTTTGAAGTTTCTGAAATCGCTACTGATAAAACGTATGGATTTTCACCAAAAAATGCTGTTGAAGTTGGTGGTGTAAAAGATTCAGAAGGACCAATAAATGAACGACGTTACTTAAACGCTTTATCAGGACCAAATGGAGAAGAAGTTTCCTATTTCAGAGCTGGAAGTTGTTGTCCTGTACCAAGTGAAAATGCTATGTTTGGAGGCAGTGCCATGCTCGATAATTATCGTGTAACTTGGGAAGGTTCTAAAGATACCGTTTCCATCTACATCAACATGTATGACTCTAGTCCATTAAAAGCACCTAAAGGTTTCGGATTACGAAAATAATATATCAGCACATCGTCATTGTATATTACATAAACCTTTTGGATACCTTTCGCTATTTGTCAACAATCAAAACAAGCGAAAAAACGGATTGCGAAGCAATAATTACAAAAATAATCTCCAATAGCAAAAGTGCCCGTTTCAAAAATATTAAAACGGGCACTTTTGTTTTATTTAAACTCATGAAAACTATTTTTCAGTCGCTAAGAATATTTTATAAATATTTTAATTTTAGTTATTTAGTGTAGTTTTTTTATATTAATTTAGAACTGTTAACCTCATTTGATTACTTGATTCCTAGTATTTCACTATTATTAACGTTTAATTAAATATTATGACCTACTTAATCTCTCAGATTAGTACAAAAACATTCCTTATATCGCTTGTTCTCTTTTTTAGCATTCAACTTAATAGTCAAAACTTAACAGAACCATCAAAAAATGTAGTTCAAAATAACTTTTTGTGTGGTACTCCATCTATGACTGAAAAGCAAATAAAATATACACTTGATGTTGTGGATAAGGTAGGAGCTGAGCGAAAAAATGCAGGGACTACATGTTTGCCTATTAGAATTCATATTGTTACGGATGATGCTGGAAATGGAGGAGTTTCAATGGCAGATGTGAATGAAGGTGTAGCAAATTTGAATAATTTCTATCTAGCTGCGGGCATTGAATTTTATATACATTCTGTAAATATTATCAATAGTTCTGCTTTGTATACATTCGATACTACAGAAGAAGCTGCAATGACTGCTGTTCACTCTATTTACGATGCCGTGAATGTCTATTTTGTAGATAGCATCACTGTTCCTAATTTTGGAGGAGCTTGTGGTTATGCCCGTTATCCTAGCAATGATACCAATTCTCTTAATATGTTAATGGATAATGGATGTCTATTAAATGGTCCTAACGGAACTTTTGTGCATGAGTTTGGACACTTTCTCAACTTAGCACATACACATCAGAGTACAGCAAATGGGAATACAGATGCCAACGCTGAAAATGTTCCTAGAACTGGTCCAAACGCCAATTGTAGTTCAACTGGTGATTTATTATGTGATACAGAAGCAGATCCAAATGGTAGTAATGATGCTAATTGTAACTTTATAAATAATGGTGTTAGTACGCAAGATGAAAATGGACTTACCTATACACCAGATATCAATAATGTGATGTCATATTACTCAGATTCATGCGGTGGAATTTTTACACCAGAACAGTATACACGAATAGCAAATGGTTTAGCAACAAGACTTAGTCATACTGCTTATAATTTATTGGGAGCTCCACCTACAGATGTAATCAACCCTTCGGGGTTAACTGCTGTAAGCAATTCATCCGGCGTAGTTTTATCTTGGACTGATAACGCAACAAATGAATTAGGATATTTAATTGAAAGATCTGACGATGGAGGCGCGACCTGGATTGTCCCTGTTGGAGCTGGTGTTGATGCTAATGTTACTTCTTACACAGATACTGCAGTACTTTCAAATACAACCTATGAGTATAGAGTAAAAGCTTCAAATGATAGTTGTAATGATTATTCAGCTACTGCATCAGTTTTAGTAGGAGTATTTTATTGCGGATCTTTAGAATTTACAACGAATGTTGAACCTATTACTTTGGTTGATGTTGCAGGAATTAGTAATGTAACAGATGCTACTTTAGGAGGTACAGCGCATGAAGATTTTACACTCATTGTTGGAGCAATGGAAGAGGGAATGTCCTATCCCATTGCTTTGGAAGGAAATACAGATGGTAATTATACAAATAGATTTGCTGTTTTTATCGACTGGAACCAGAATAGTATTTTAGATGATAGCGGTGAAGTTTATGAAATTACAGAAACAATTACGAACTCAACCGGAACCGATGGCATGCAAGCTACAGGAACGATTGTTGTACCCGCAGATGTTACTTCTGGTAATACTTTAATGCGAGTTAAAAAAATATATGGTACTACCAATTATTTAGATCCTTGTGTAGGAACCGGATATGGTCAAGCTGAAGACTATACGATTACTGTAACTGGTAACGACGTTGTTGTATTAAGTCCAAAAGTATATATTCAAGGTGCTGCCATAAATCCAAATATGGGAGAAGAAGCCTTAATGCGTGACGATTTGCGCGTAGCCAATCTAGTGCCAACTACAAGTCCGTATGCAGATGGATTATCTTGTGATATTTCTGTATTTAATACAACAGGAGCCGATGCAGTTGTGGATTGGGTTTATATAGAATTAAGATCTGCTGTTTCAAATACAACTATTGTAGACAGTCAGTCTGCTTTATTATTAAGAAATGGAATGGTAGTAGGTGTAGATGGTTTTTCTAATCTAGAATTTCAGCAACCAGCTGGAGATTATTATGTGACAGTTAAACATCGTAATCACTTAGGTATAATGAGTGCTGCACCAATATGTTTGTCGAACACTATGACCTCGGTTGATTTTACAGATGCCAATAATCAAATCACTTTTGGGTCTAATGCACAAACCACTTTTGGTATGCCAACCAATATAGTAGCACTATGGTCAGGAGATGTTAATGCAGATAAAATGGTACAATATTTAGGTACCAGTCCAGATACGCCAAGTATCTTATCTACTGTATTAAATGATGCTGGAAATAGTTTAAATTTTCCAACTTTTACGGTTTCCGGATATAATAATAATGATGTTGATATGAACGGAGAAACACAATATAGCGGAACAGCGCCAGATACACCATTTATCTTACAAAACGTATTATCACACTCAGGAAACTTTTTGAATTTAAGTACACATTTAATACAAGAACAAATACCCGAAGATTAAAATACCTGTGCTAAGCGGAGTCCAAGTATAAAAGAAATAGAAATGTATTATCGAAGAAGTTAATTCATTTCTATTTCTTTTAGTATTTGAACACCGAAAATTTGTTTTCGCCAATAAAAATAGTAGTTTTCGACTTTAGAAAGCAACATGTCAGCACATCGTCATTTTATATTACACAAACCTTTTGGATACCTTTCGCAATTTGTCAACAATCAAAACAAGCGAAAAAACAAAAAACTTTTAGGAGAATTACACGATTTTCCTGAAGGAATTATGGCAATTGGGCGTTTGGATGAAGATTCAGAAGGTTTGCTATTTCTCACTACTAACGGAATGGTAAGCGAGCAAGTACGTAGTAAAAAAGTGCCAAAAGAATACTACGTGCAAGTTGATGGCGAAATTACACAAGAAGCCATAGAACAATTAAAAGCTGGAGTCGAAATTGGCATTCACGGTAAAAAATACCAAACTTTACCGTGTGAAGCACATATTTTAAATCCTGCACCAATATTTAAAGCACGCACCAAAAAATTACGCGATGCACGCCATGGACCTACAAGTTGGATTTCGATCACGATAAGTGAAGGAAAGTTTCGGCAAGTTCGGAAAATGACAGCAAAAGTCGGATTTCCTACCTTACGTTTACTACGCATACGCATTGGAAATATTCTGTTGAACGATTTGCCTTCAGGAGAATTTATAGAAGTTGATCGTTTTGATGTTTCATAAGCTACAAAATACAATTTCATAGTACTTCTCGATATAAAATTCTTTTCAGAATTTCACTCGAAGTGACGTTATATTCCTTTAAGAAAAAACGTATTTTACATTTTAAGTTTCAAACCGTCATTTCGAGTGATTTTCAAATAAAATGAAGAAAATTGTATCGAGAAATACTATGAAACGAATAAATTGTTAGACTCTTTTTAATTTAAAATTTAACATTCAAAATATAAAATTCTTTAGACAACATTTATAATTTCAAACCTTCTTTTTGTTAAATAATCGCGCACATATAAAGCTTCTTTTCAAAATTGCGTAACTTTCAGACAACTAATCAATCAAACCAATATGAAAAAATTACTACAATTGCTGGTAATTATGATTCCGCTTGCTGTTTTTTGTCAGTCAGATACAGAAGTATATCTATTTGATTTATCTACAGAAAACAACCAAATACAACTTACAAACGGAAAGAATATTTCAAACAATGAAGGCTACGACAATCAACCTTCGTTTCAATACGAAAATACCATTCTATTTGCGTCTACACGCAACGGCCAAACCGATGTTATTTCATATGCTACAGACAGCGGCAAAAAAAGATGGCTTACGGACACTAAACAAGGAAGCGAATATTCACCCACAAGCATTCCAACAACCAAAGACTTTTCTGCAATCCGATTAGACACTACAGGTTTACAATATTTATATCGATACCGAAGCGGAAAAGGAAAAGCTTTGCTAAAAGACTTAGTTATTGGCTATCATGTATGGAACTCAAGAAATATATTGGTTTCTTTCGTTTTGGATGAACCGCATCGATTGGTAGTTTCTAATTTTAAGAAAAATACACATCTTACAATGGACACCAACATTGGAAGATCATTACACAATATTCCGAATTCAAAATTGGTGAGTTACATCAGTAAAAAAAATGCAACTTGGGAAATTCGTTCGCTTGATACCAAAACAGGAGAAACCAAGAAAATAGCAAACACAGTTCCAAATGTAGAAGATATGTGCTGGTTGGCAGATGGCACCATTTTGATGGGAAAAGGAAAAGCATTGTACCGATTCGATCCCAAAAAAGATACCGAATGGAAGATTGTGAAACTATTCGACAAAGAAAATTTTGATAATATTACGCGAATCACCGCTAATAAAAGAAATAACAGCTTGGTCTTAGTTGCTGAAAAAGAAAAAGAACTTAAACCTACGCTAGAAAACATTCGATGGATTGCTGGCAATTGGAAAGGTGAAGCATTTGGCGGAATTACGGAAGAAAACTGGAGCGAACCTTCTGGCGGCTCTATGATGGCAACATTTAAACTAATTGTGGATGGAAAAGTGAACTTCTATGAAATAGAAACAATTTCAGCAGTAAACAACAGCCTATTATTACGTCTAAAACACTTTAGTAACGAATTGAAAGGTTGGGAAACGAAAGATGAAACTGTAGATTTCCCACTCATAAAGGTCACCAAAAACAAAGCAATTTTTGAAGGCATGACGTTTGAATCTGTCGATGAAAATAATATGGTTGTGTATGTAGCCATCAGTCAAAAAGATGGTGCAACAAGCATTGTCCCATTTTACTATAAAAAAACAACGAATTAAAAACTCAACTTTATATATCCTCGTATGAAATGAGCCATAACAGTCTATTAATACCAACCGATATGATTATTGGCAAATTCCATCTGACAGAATTCATAAAATAAAAAATAAACAGATGAAAAAAATTATCTCTGCGCTCCTACTCTTTTCCGCAACTTTTATGATGTCGCAAACCGATCAACGTTTGTACGATATCATTGATGCAGTTTCGGCTGATCGTATTGAGAACGACATCAGAACATTAGCCAACTTTGGCACACGAAATACATTTAGTGACACCATTTCGGAAACACGCGGAATTGGCGCTGCAAGACGTTGGATAAAAGGTGAATTTGATAAAATATCAGGCAACTGTAAAAACTGTTTAAATGTTTTTTATCAGAAAGATTTTGTAACGAAAGAAGGCAATCGACGTGTACCAAAAGATGCTTGGGTTGTCAATGTGATTGCGATTCAGAAAGGAACAAAATATCCAAATCGTTATATTATTATGAGTGGCGATATTGATTCGCGCGCAAGTGACACCATGGATTTTACCACAGATGCGCCAGGTGCAAACGACAACGCTTCGGGAATGGCGGGAACGATTGAAGCCGCACGTGTTTTATCAAAATATAAATTTGAAAATAGCATTATTTATGTCGGATTGTCTGGTGAAGAACAAGGATTATTTGGCGGACAAGGTTTGGCTAAATACGCCAAAGACAAAGGTTGGGATATTATCGGCGTTTTAAATAATGATATGATTGGAAATATTGAAGGTGTTGATGGTGTGATTGATAACAGATCGTTCCGAATTTTCTCTGAACCAGTTCCAGCAAACGAAACAGAACGCCAACGCAGAGGACGTCGTTTTTATGGTGGCGAAGTAGATGGAATTTCAAGACAATTGGCAAGATACGTTCACAAAAAAGTAAAAACATACATGCCCGAAATGAATCCGGTGCTGATTTATCGTTTGGACAGATTTGGTCGCGGTGGACATCACAGACCGTTTAACGATCTTGGTTTTGCCGGAATTAGAATCATGGAAGCCCATGAAAATTACAATCGTCAACATCAAGACATTCGTGAAGAAAACGGCATCAAATATGGTGATGTGATTGAAGGAGTTAATTTTCCGTATGCGAAGAAACTCACCGCAGTAAACGCCATCAACTTGGCTAGTTTGGCTTGGTCACCATTGCCGCCAAAAGGTGTTCAAATTGGCGGAATTGTACAACCTAGTGTTAAATTTCGTTGGGAAAAATCGGAAGACGATAACATTGTTGGTTATAAAATTTATTGGAGAGACACAACAGCGCCACAATGGCAACATTCACGGTTTGTGGGCAATGTTACGGAGTTTACTTTAGACGGAATTGTAATTGATAATTATTACTTCGGAATTGCTTCTGTTAGTAAAAACGGACACGAAAGTCTAATTGTTTTTCCAGCGAAAATATTTCGATAACAACACATTTAATACAATCTTTCCCAAATGATAAAAGGTCTTTTTGAAACACATTTATTTGTTGAAAATTTGGAGCGTTCCATAGATTTCTATGCAAGTACGCTCAAACTTGAACAATATTTGTATGAAGAAGAAAGAAGAGTTGCGTTATTTTGGATTGGAAAACCACAACAAGCAATGCTCGGTTTATGGGAAAAACCAAAAGAAGAAATTGATCTAAGACACTTTGCTTTTGAATGTGATTGGAAATGGATTTTAAACGAATCTATCAATTTTCTAAAAGCAAACAAATTGCATTTTTGGAATTTTTTACACGATGAAACTGAACGTCCAATGGTATTTGCCAATATTCCAGCAATAGCCATCTATTTCTCCGATCCTGATGGACACTATTTAGAATTTATAGGAACATTACCAGGCAAATATAGACCAGAAAAAGGAAGTTTGGTGGTTTCCTATGAAGAATGGTTAGCCATTGAAAAAAATGATGTTTAATGGTAAAATCGACCTCAATGAAAGAACGCGAAGAACTTTATTTTAAAAACGACATCGAATGGCGTACGTGGTTAGAAAAAAATCATGAAACGTCTACTGGTGTATACCTAATATTCTATAAAGTAAGTTCCGCTACAGAAAGCATGCGTTGGGAAGAAGCCGTAAAAGTAGCCTTGTGTTTTGGTTGGATTGATAGCACGGTAAAAAGACTAGATGACGAACGCAGGCGACAATATTTTTGTCCACGCAAACCAAAAAGTGTCTGGAGCAAACTCAACAAAACCTATCTTGTAGAACTCATTGCTAAAGGAAAAATGCACGAAAGCGGTTCGCAAAAAATGATTGCGGCTATAAAAGATGGTTCATGGACAGCACTAGATGATGTAGAAAATTTAATTGTTCCGAAAATATTGCAAGCAGCATTTGATAAAAATCCTATTGCATATAAAAACTATCAAAATTTTAGCCCATCGTATCGTAAAAGCTACTTATATTGGCTGAATCAAGCAAAACGAGAAGCAACTAGAGAAAAGCGAATTACAGAAATTATTCGTTTGTGTGAAGCAAATATTAAGTCTAGAGATACTTGATAGGTAATTTATTAAAAAAAATAAAACCAATAACTTACTTCATATGACACTAACAGAATTAATCCGATTTTTTAGAAATAATGGCAGTAAGGATAAGTTCTTTGAGATTCATTCGCTAGATATCGAATCTGAAGTGATTGAAATTTACATGCAAAAACCTTTTAATATTGAAAATGATATAAAGTTTTTTGAAATTGAAAAAACTGAAGGTGCGCAAGAATTTGAAATTGAAAACATAAAGCACTACAATCTCACTGATTTCTATTATTTTCTTGATTTTATAGAAGAATCTAAAGAACGTAATAAGTTAACCGACTTAGAGCTTGCAAAAATTTTATTAGATTACGCTCTTAATGACGCATAACGTCTAATGTTTAAAAATGAAGAACATCAACATAAAATCTGATAGAATTAAATTAAGACTGATAAAACTATCCGATCTAGAATCTATTCATACACTGCATTCATTACCAGAAACGGATGAATTTAACACCTTAGGAATTCCTAAAAACATTGAAGAAACACAAACAATTATTACCAATTGGATTGCCGAAAATGAACTAGATACAATCAAAAGTTATACGTTTGCTATTGAAGACAATCAAACTAAAAAATTTATAGGATTATTTGGTTTAAAAGTTGGATCTGAAAAATACCGAAGAGGCGAAATATGGTATAAAATTCATTCGGATTATTGGCGCAAAGGATTTGCTACAGAAGCCACAAACCTGATTTTAGATTTCGGTTTTAACACACTCAACCTACATAGAATTCAAGCTGGATGCGCCGTTGACAACATTGGCTCTATAAAAGTGTTGGAAAAAGTTGGAATGATTAGAGAAGGGCGCGGAAGACAAATATTACCTTTAAAAAACGGTTGGTCAGACAATTTTGAATACTCAATTCTTGAAACAGATCCACGAAAAAAGTAAGTTTTAAAAGCATAAATTATACAATTATGTGCTAAAAACGTAAAATCTAGAGGCTTTTGGTAAAATAATAGTCTTTTTTGTTCGGCACTATAAAATCTAATTAATATCTTGGTTTTGCATTTTCAAAATTTACCGATGAAAAACAAACCGATTATCGTAGCTTTATTGCTACTTACCACCAATTTTTTCTTTGCCCAAAATGATTGTGTTGATGCCATTGTTGTATGTAGCAACCTTGGTTTTGAAAATTTAGATGTTTCCGGAGCAGGAATACAAGAATTATCAAATTCCAATGCATGTGAACTTGAAGAAACCAATTCACTATGGCTAGATCTTACCATAAATACAGGAGGAACTTTAGGCTTTGTACTAACGCCAACACTTACTGACATTAGTGAAGACTATGACTTTTTTGTATTTGGTCCAAATCCTACTTGCAACAACATAGGACAGTCAATTCGTTGCTCAACAACAAATCCCATAAATGCTGGGCTAAGCAACAATCTTACAGGAATGAATGATACAGAAACTGATACTTCCGAAGGTCCTGGTGCTGACGGAAACAGTTTTGTAAGGTCAATAAATGTAAGTCCTGGTGAACGTTATTTTATAGTCATAGACAGACCGCTTGGAGTTGGTGGCTTTGATTTGGAATGGACAGGAACAGCTACTTTTAATGCTGCGCCCAATATTATGATTCCACAAGGAACAAACATCGATTTAGAAGAATGTGATGTGGTAGGCGATCCTAATGACGAAAGTACCTCTTTTGATTTAACAGTAAATTCCGATCTTATCATAGGTGCACAAACTGGTGTGACACTTACCTATCATACTTCAAATACAAATGCACAAACTGGAAATGGAATTATTGGAAATCCTGCTGCTTTCTCCAATGCGTTCAATCCACAAACAATTTACGTGCGACTAGAAAATGATGTGACTGGATGTTTTAGTACAGATGAATTTGAAGTACGTATTTCTGGAGATGTTGATACAGGAATACCCAATAATTTAACTGTATGTGATGATAATAATGATGGCGTTTCTATTTTTGATTTAACTCAAAATGATATGTTGATCGCCAATGGAATTCCCAGTACAACTGTTACATTCTACCTTTCAGAAATGAACGCGGAAAATGATACAAATCCAATCGCAAGTATGTATCAAAACCAAAATGCATACATACAAGAAACTATTTGGGCAAGATTAACTACAGCTGCAGGTTGTTTTGGCGTCACTTCATTTACCATTCAAGTTTTTGAATCTCCAACTGCCAACGTTGTGGAAGACCAATTCATTTGCGATGACAACAATGACGGATTATGGAGTTTAAATTTAGATGACTTAACCACAACTGTTTTAGGAACACAAAATGATATGTTGTTCAATGTCACTTATCATCCAACGCAAGAAGATGCTGATACCAATATGAATGCTTTGGTAAGTCCATATACGAATCAAACTGAATATGTATTGGAAACTATTTTTGTTCGAATAGAAAATAATGAAAATACCGAATGTTTTGATACAACTTCATTTGATTTTGATGTGTTCGATCAACCAATAGCAAATACAGTAGCTAATTATGAACTCTGTGACGATACTTCAGATGGCGACGATGCAAACGGTTTTACCACATTCAATCTTTCTACTTTAGACATACAAGTTTTAGGCGTACAAGACATGATGCAATTCAATATTACGTACTATCAAACGCTCACAGATGCTAATGACGCAATGAATGAGCTACCAAACATGTACACTAATACAGATGCTGGAGGAAACGCAATAGCGGTTCGTATTGAAAATGTAGACAATCCTACTTGTTTCAGTACCGGAATAGTAAATGTCGTTGTAAATCCTTTACCTGTAATTACAACTCCTGTTTCGTTACGTCAGTGTGATGATGATACGGATGGTATTTCTGACTTTAATCTCACGGAAGCAAATTCACTAATATCTGTTGATGCAGCGAATGAAACCTTTACTTATCATAACAATTTTGAAAATGCGGAAGCTGCAACCAACGCTATTCCTACTCCAACAGCGTATACTGCCGCAAATAGCGGAAAAATTTTTGTGCGAATTGAAACTGTAAACGGCTGTTTTAGAATTGGAGAAATTAACTTAATTGTAGCTGCAACGCAAATTCCAGATACGTTTCAAATAGCGTATGAAGTATGTGATAATACTGCTGTAGATGGAGACAATACAAACGGAGTGGCAACCTTTGACTTTAGTGACGCAGAAGCACAAATCAACGCATTATTCACAGCTACAGGTCAAACGTTAACAATTACCTATTATGAAAACTTTGCAGATGCGTTAGCAGAAGAAAACGCAATTCCCGACATCAGTAATCATAGAAATGATGCTTCACCTGACATTCAAAACATTGTCGTTCGTGTAGACAGTGATGTTGATAACGCTTGTTTAGGACTCGGAGAACATATTACGCTAACAGTAAATCCTTTACCCGATCAAAACACAATTACGGATTATATTGTATGTAATGATGATGCCAATCAATTCACATTCGATCTTAGCATAAAAGATTCTGAAGTCATTAATGGACAAACTAATATTGATCTTACCTATCATGAATCGCAAGTGGATGCAGACACAAACATAAACGCAATTGTAAGTCCATATACGACTTCTTCAAGAACAATATATGTACGTGCCATCAATACGGTAACTAGTTGTATCAATACGGCAATGAATTTTGAGTTAATCATCAATGAAAATCCGACTGCAAACATGCCAACTGACTTAATTGTCTGTGATAATGATCCGTTTGATGGAATCTTTGCAAGCGATCTCAATTCACAAAGCGCACAGATTATAGGAACTCAAATGGATGTCTCTGTTCAATATTATCTAAATCAGGCTGATGCCGAAAACAACACAAATCCATTAGCTTCTCCATACACAAACACAAGCAATCCACAAACTATATATGCCCGAATTGAAAACGGTACAACAGGCTGTTTCAATATAACAAATTTTGATATTATTGTAAGTGAAGCGCCTATAACTTTCCCCGCAACAGCACTAGAATATTGCGATACGGACAATGATGGTATTGGCGTTTTTAATCTCACTACTGTAGAAGATGAAGTTACGGGCGGAATGTTAACAAACATTGCTATAACTTACCACGAAACACCCGAAGATGCCATTAATAATGTAAACGCTTTGGCGGATATATACAGCAACATCAACCCAGAAACGCAAACAATTCATGTGCGTGTTGAAAATGTATTAACAGGTTGTTTTAATGTGGTCGATTTAATTTTAATTGTGCACGATTCTCCTGAAATTGCTGCAATTGATGCGACAAGTCTTTCAGAATGTGATGATGTCACAGCGGATCAAATTGCACAATTCGATCTTACGGAAAGTGAAACAGATATTCTAAACGGAGAAGATCCAACCACGCATACTGTTCGCTACTATAACACGCAAGCAAATGCTGTCGCGGGAACGACTACAGGAGAAATCAACAACACAAACGCCTACAGCAACATTCCACCAAGTCCACAAGTAATTTGGGTACGCGTAGAAGATCAAGTAACAGGTTGTGCGAGTATCACAAACTTAACGTTAATCGTAAATGAACTTCCAGTATTGGTGCAATTGCCAGGATTAGAACTCTGTGATGCGATTACACTAAATGACGAAACAGAAGTATTTGACTTAACTTCTTTGGCAGA
>NZ_JBGCDL010000283.1:0-23929 GCF_045105435.1 Kordia sp.
GGTATTGACAATCTGATAAATTGTATTAAAAAAATAAAAAGAGAATCCTTTGCCCTAAGGATTCTCTTTTTATTTGGAGCATTTTCAATAAAAATAAATACTGATATTATTCTTTCTAAAATGTAAACACTATTTCTTTTCCTTATTAAAAAAAGTATTTTGGAAATCTTGTACTTTCATTTGATTTATCTCATCTTTTGTTGCCCCTTTTTCTTGTTCTAAGTATCCGTTAAATACATGACTTATATAAAGTGGAGATTTATATTGAGGTGTTCCTTGTTTCGTAAAACTTTGTGCACTGTGGCATGAAAAACAGTTTGTTAAGTTATCCGCTGCAATACTAGATAAGCTCGGCATAAACGTTTGTGTATATGTTTCCATTGAAATATTAGCAGAATTTAATGAACCTCTTGCAGATGAACCTGGAGTAGCAGCTCCAATACCGCTACCCAAACTATTTATCAATGCAGTTTGTTCTGTAGGAGTAAGTCCGTCTGTATTAATCCAAATAGAACCTGTATATGCATAGTTATTCCAAACATCCGTTAAATTTTTAGCTACACAACTATCAATGCTTTCAATATTGTTGAAGTTTTGAGGTTCCGATTGGCTCGTTGCCATGAAATTTGTTTTTGGATCGCTTCCAGAAATTCTTGGAACACCATTTTTAAAAAGTGTATATGCTTCACTTTCTAAAGTAGGTGCAGCGCCTCCATATGGCCATTGAATTCCATCAATAGTTGAAACACTTCCTGCTTTAAATAATAATTTATCAGTATCCGTACTTGCTGTTCCTTTTGTCCAATCAAACGCTGGCGCCAAATTGTTATGCTCAAAAGTAGCCCAAATAAACTCAGGATGATTTTCAACAACGCCTACAACATGCATTCCTAAAAGTGCCACTTCTGTAGTAACTCCATCAATATTAGCATTGGTTGTATAATAATTAGGTAAATCTGCTTGTGGAATTGCAGTTGTTGGAATCCATGATGTTTTTAACTCAAACGATCCTACAGGAAATGCCTGCGCATTATTATGATCTAAGGTACCATCTGCTATTTGTGAAGCATACGTTAAAGCTGCCTCATTCATTGTGTCGTTCATATAAATAGCATAATAAACCGTTTCTGAATTTCCGCTATTAAAGTTAGGATTTGATCTCAAAATACCTAATGATCCTGCTTGTTGTTCTTCCGTTATAGAAAGTGCTAAGGTTGCTCCACTCGGAATCGTTACAGGGTTCATAAACGGATCTACCTGCTTAATACTTGCATCTCTTAAAAATAATGGTGTCTTATTAGTGTCTGGTACTGTTAGCCATAAAAATTTTTGCCATGACCATTGATGAAAGATACAATTTGTTGTTGAACTAGCCGCAAATGGACTATTGGCACCTTCTGCCGGAGCAGGTGTTTGTGTATGTGGAAACCAAGTAGTTTCGCAATCGCAAGTAGAAGCTGAAGTATCTGCTTCCGCTAAGTCGTAATTGACTTCCGCTTCGGCTTTTATTTTTGTGGTTTCTGCGTCTTTTTTCTTATCGTCTTTCTTTTTTTCATCGCAAGAATTTAGCAATAAAAAAGCAACGCATAGTAGTGCAGTAGTTTTTAATAAAGTCTTCATTTTATTTAGGTGTTAATTTGGTTGGTGTAAAGCTAATTTTAATTATTATTCAAATTTCATAAAAAAAGTATGAATAGTTTAGCGTATAAATACTCGTTTTTATAAACCAAGCATTAATTATGAACCCTAAAGTTAAGAAAAAAAGCGTTCAGAAGAAATATAAACAACCCTGTAAATAATTGATTTACAGAGTAAAATATTTTAGACTATTCCATTTCAGTGCGAGAAACCGCATCTACTTGTTTTAAAATTGTTGGCATGCGATATTCACCGTGAAGTAATTTTATCTTTTCTAATACCGTTTCTTTAGCAATTCCGATGCAAGACACAAATAATGGACTTTCACTTGTACCACGTTTTATGGGTGTTGCCACTTTTTCAGTATGGATAAACGATTTTTTGGCAATTCCGATAATAGGCACTTTTTTATCAAGCGCTTCCCAAACATATCCGCCTAAACCATATTTTTTATCATTAGCTACAAAAACATGTCCATCTACAATAACAGCTTCTAAAGTAGTTATGTCTACTTGTTCAAGTATTTTTAGAATACAAGGCAATTCGCGTTTATAGAATTCTCCCGAAACATACGGCGCTACTTCTGTAATCTTTGCTGTGTAAATGTGTTTTGGAGTTTCATCAGACCAATTAAACACCACACAAACAGCTTTTGCATAAGTTTCTTTGTAGTGAATGTCAATAGCGGCTATCATAGGTGAGAATTATCGCGTAAAGCTATAAAATATAAAGAAACCCGCCAATTTTTAGATTGACAGGTTTCTTGTTGTAGAAAAATTTCTTATTTGCGATATTCTTTATCGTAAATCGTCAGGAACATGATACATATTACTCTTCGTAATAATGCGTAATAACTTATGCGATTCTGTATCGACTTTTACAGAAGTATGCGCACCTCTTCCATCAGGAAGTTTGTAATCAAAATCAACAGAATATTCATTTTTCAATTCCGGATATGTTTCTAAAAGTATTTCATTATCCGTTTTTGAGACACTAATTTTAAAATAATTATGACTAAATAAGTTTAATTTTTTTAAAGCTTTTGTGGCTTTGGCTATAATTTTGTCATCCGTCATATTTTTAAATATTTCATCAAAAACTATTTACCTCTTCTTTCGCGGATATCTCAAATCATTCGCCTTTATCTCGTAATCAAAAGCTTTGTTTCCGTCAGCATCATAAATTGTGAGTACCAATACACGTTCTCTTCGTTTTCCTGTTACTTCCATAATTCCGAAGTTACGCTTGTAAAATGTTTTGTCTTTTACTTGCAATGTATTGCCTTCGTCTCTTGCCGAATGTGTCCCAGCTGTCAAAGGAGAACAGGTAATATCTATTAACGGATACGCGTCTGTACGTTCCAATTTTGAAATCTCGGTATGATGTCTGTCTCCACTTATAAAAAATACACCTTCAATTTTAGCATCGTGCAAGCGTTTTAGCAATGCTGCTTTTTCCGTTGGATACGTTTCATAGTTTTCAAACTTAGCCACATCACTAATTACTTGTCCGCCATTAATTATTACTTTAAAAGGCGCTCTACTTTTGGTTAAAGCATCAATCAACCAATCGAGTTGTTGCGTTCCTAAATAGGCTTTATCAGGATTTGGATCTCTATTTGGTGCTCTGTGATACCGATCGTCAAGCATAAAAAATTCCACATCATTCCATGCAAAATGTTGTGCTACTCCTCCATTTCCAGAAGCGTTTGTGTTTAAATTCCCCCAATAATCGTTAAAAACTTTTTCCGTTATTTTCTTATTCACATAACTACGATCTGCATCATTTGGTCCAAAATCATGATCGTCCCAAGTGGCATAATTATGAACACTTCCCAACAAAGCTTGCATTTCTTTAGTAGCGCGTGTATGTCTATACCGATGACGAATTCCCGTATTGGTCATAAAATCAGGCGTTCGCAAATACATATTATCACCAACCCACAACATTAAATCTGGATCTTTTTTAAGGATAGATTCAAAAATTTGATATTTATCACCGTACGGTTTTGGTCGATCGTCTTTCTTTTCATTAATAAAACTACATGAACCTAGAGCTATTTTAAAATTTGGCGGATCGGTTCGGAATTGCCACAATGCTTGCGTTTGGAATTCTAACTTATAATCGCGCGGAACATACACCTCATTAATGTACAATTTGTACGTGTATATTGTACCATATTCTACTTCATTTGGTGTTAACTTGGCAATAAAATCCCCTGCTTTACTCGTTTGCACTGTTTCTGTAAACTTTTCAGTTTCATTTTTTGCAAAATATCCAATTTTCACATCAGCAGGTTCTGTTGTTTGCACCCAAATTAATGCTTCTCTAAAATCAGAGTATCCAACCATCGGACCTGATTGTAACAGATTTTGTTGTGCAAAAGTCACAAATACACATAAAGTGCAAAGAAGTATACTAAAATTCTTTTTCATAAATATCATTTCTATTTAATTACAAATTTCAGCATAAAATTACGCAACTAGATTCATTTTAGGTTACAAATTATACATACTTTTAAGAATTGAACTAATACTAATGAAAACTCCATTACTTTTTTATAGAGATGCGAAACGTAGAAATAGAGAATTGTTTTTCTCGGTGCTTATCATTTTAATTTCAGTTGTAGCAATACTTTTTTGGTCTTCCATATTTGTATATATCTTTTTCGGATTGTTCACTTTCGTGGGATGTTACTTATTGAATGTTTATGCAAAAAACAAACCTTCAGTTATCGTAGACAAACGCGGAATTACAAGTACTGCAAATGGTGTGGGAATGATTTCTTGGGAATTTATAACGGATTTTACACTAAAAGATGGAATCAATTTTGAAGCATTGGTCATTTTACTAAACGATGAAGCAGCTTTTTTTAAAGACAAAAGTAATATTGTAAAACGTTTGATGAAGTCAAACAGACAACGTTTTGGAAGTCCTGTCATCATTCCCGCAACGGAATTCCATTTGCCACTTTCAGAAGCAATAGAAATGATCAAAAATTATAGAAACTCATGAAAAAACTACTACAACTATGCTGCTTTTTTAGTACTATAATTGCTGTTGCGTGCAACTGTGATCCGCTAAGTATTACACAGAAATATATCCAATCTGATTTTGTTGCAAAGGTGACAATTGTAAAAATTTATCCCAACGAAAAAAATAGAGAATTGTATAAAGCTGATATTAAAATTCATACGCTTTACAAAGGCAAGCAACTAAAGTCAATTTATATTGCTGGAAATAATGGCGGAACGGGATCGTCTTGTAGTATTTTTATTCCTGAAAATACCAAACTAATTGCGTATGCTCGTAAAAGAGTTGATGGAAAGTATACCATTGGAATGTGTTCTGGCTTGATGTATTTGGATTATTCAGCAACATACCGAAAGAAAACAAGGAAAACGGCAAAAGGTATGAAACGGCAACGAAAAGAATTGGCAATCTTACAACTGTTTAAAGAGAAAAACATCGTACGAACAGATAAGAAGTCATACTTCACGAAACCAAAATTGGCCCACTATTTAAGCAAATTTAAAGGAATACAGCTGAGCAAATCGGCTGCTTTTTTTGAGGTTACGTTTGCATCAAATCTAACTGTAAAATCTGTGCAACTGATTGATGGTTTTGAACATCCTATTGACGAAGAACTCTTAGAAATTTTAAAAGAAAGTTTCTGGACAACGCATCACAAAGGTGAAAACAACAAAGTCCCTGAAAATAGCAAACTGTTAGTTGGTATTTATTATTACGAAGCTGAAGACAAATTTCAGAGCTTTCTGAGTCATTGGTATGTTTAACTTCTCAGCAAAAAAAGACTTATCATCACAAAAATGACAATGCCTGCTTTAGCGTTCAAAGAAAAATTTAAGAACCTGTTGTGTATTTTAAAAATAAAAATAGTACGCAGAAAAATTATTTCTACGTACATAAATTTAAAATCCTCCTCCAAGTGCTATACAATTCTGAATACACGCATCACGATTGGCTTCTCGTTTGAATGAATTGTAACAATCGTCAATACAATGCCAAACACAAAATTCACCTCCATAAATAAACCTTTGTTCTGTTTTGTTTAAAGTTGTTCCTAAATTTGAAATTTTTTTTAACATAATTGTTTTTTTTTAAAGTTAATAATATATTGATTATAGTTAAAATCAGTAACAATTAATAATTAATTACCTTCTTTTATTTACATTAAAACCTTACTTTTTAAATTAAAAATAAGCCAGTGTATAGCTAAATTTGAAGAAGATCAGCATCAACTTCTCAGCAAAAAAAGACTTATCATCACAAAAATGACAATGCCTGCTATAGCGGTTAAAAATCCTGAGATGAATCCTTTTAAATATACTAGTTTCTTTTGATTCATAATTTGTGTATTCACAAGTTAAAAAGGCAAAGTGATACGTAAAAGAGTACCACTTTGCCAGCCTAAAAATAATCATAGGTTCCCCTAACCTAAAAAAATTGGAGAGACACACATTTTGCAATAGTCCAGTATTCCCAGTTAACCAGACTATAAAAATTAAAAACTTAATGAAAAAAATTAGTGCATCCTGTGTAATCTCTCGTCCCCATTTATCTTTTGTCAACTAACTACGTAAACAAATTTTCTTTTTCATGATATATAATTTATGGGTTCTGGTGTCTTTAGAATTTTTTCCCAAAAGTCACTGTAAAAATTAGGCGTTTTTAATAATGTTTTATGATTTCCATGCGCTTTCGTTTCTCCTTCTTGCATCACATAAATTTCATCGGCAATTTGCTTTAAATGGTGTAAATGATGTGAGATGAAAATGATGGTAATTTTCGATTTTAATTGTTCTAATAATTTAAAAACAAACAACTCTGTTTTTTTATCCATTGTTGCGGTAAATTCGTCCAAAATCAACAATTGTGGTTTTTTGTATAGTACACGAATCAGCGCCAATACTTGCTTTTGTCCGTTCGATAAATTCATGCCGCCTTTACCTAACATGGTTGCATATCCTTTTGGCAAACTTTGAATAAAATCTTCAAAACCGTATTCTGTAATAAATGAATCTACATTTTGAAGCGTATCTTCTTCGCCCAATACAATATTGTCAAATACTGTGTTTGGAAAAACAGGCACTTGTTGCGGAATGACACCAATGATATTGCGCCAATCTTTGGTCAATACTTGTTGTAATGGAATTTCTTTATTGACAATAATTTCTCCGTTGGAATGTGTATAAAACTTCTGAATAATTTGTCCTAGCGTACTCTTTCCACAACCACTTTCGCCCACAATGGCAATGCATTGTTTTTTGGAAATTTCAATATTGATATTGGTAAGCACTTGTTTCTTGTCTGAAAAACCAAAAGAAACATTTTTAATCTCTAATGATTCAAACCTTGTCAATGGCGTTTTCCCTGTGTCTTCTTCTTTTAATGCTGTAAACTCGTGCATTCTGTCAAAGGCAACTTTTGCTTCATTGATTGGAATGGCAACCAAAGCCAAACTCGCTACAGATGGTAATAATGAACTTGCAATGCATAAAATGGCTGTCAATTCGCCAATAAGCATTACACCGCTATACACTTGAAACGATGTGTATACCAAAACGCCCATTAAAAATAATACGCCAAATACGCTTGAAAATAGCGACAATCGCACATTTATTTTTCCAAGTTGAAATACTTTATCTTGAAAATCGCCATACATACGTTGATTCAGTTTTTGAAAAACACCTTGTCGGTTCGTATTTTTTATGATCGATATATTTTGTAATGAATTTATGTAATTACTTTCATTGTCGGTACAACTGCGCATTACTGCTGTTTGTGCTTTGATGATTTTTGTATTAAAAGCATACATTAATAAGAAATAAAATGGCAGACTTATAGATGCTATCAATCCAATTTGCCAAGAATAGTAAAATAAAAAGCCAAGCGAAGCGATAGCAATAAGTGTGTGAATGACTACGTTTCCAATAACGACTTTAATTACATTTTGAATGCGTTGCGTATCGTTGAATCGAGCGACCAATTCACCAATCTTTCGTGTGTCAAAGAACGGTTTAGGCAAACTCAACAACGAACTGTAAAATCGGTCAATAATACGATTGTTTACATTTTTACTTTGCGAAATCAGAAATTGATCGCGAATCGTTGTAAAATATACCTTTATCAATAAAAGAACTGTAACAATGCTCATACTAAAAATAAGCATTTTGGTGTCTTTAGATGGTAGAATCACATCAATAAGTTGTTGCGCAAACACCGCAATGCTCATTCCTAAAATAGCAATACAAATTCCCAATAAAATGCTATACCGAATCGTTTTATGATCGGGTTTTATGATATTTAAAAACCACTTTTTTCGTAATTCGTGGCGTTTATTAAAATTTTCGGAGGTTTCATCAATTGTGAGTGACTGAATTATTTGGTATATAATGCCAAAAGCCAAAATCAAGATCGCTAGGATCAAAAAATAGATAATATTATCGTTTGTTAATTTCATCTTTTGGTGATTAAAAGTTTATGAATTTATCTTTTTACCATAATTTGAACTGATTTTGTAAATTTTGTTGATTCGCTACTAGTCGTTTTGGTAGGACAACTAGTAGCACGTTAATCAACAACCATACTTTTAAAAAGTACTCGTCAATCTAAATATTTACAAACTGAACATTTCGTAAAGAAATCGGCTAAACTCTAGTTCATGTTATATCAGAAATAAATAATTTAGATCTTCTTTTGAAGCTTTTGTTATGAGAAAACTTCATTGCTTTTAAATCGCTTTATCGTTTTTCGTTACTGTAAATGTAAGACCAAAATTTACCTAAAAACAAGAGAAGCTATTCACGATTTATAAATCTTTCACAAATTTTTATAAAAAAAGAGTAACTTAGTTGTGTTAAAAAACGTACGCTACTATGTGCGTATATACCATATATTAACTATCCATGATTTGTAAAGAAAAAACAAACTCAACAGTACTATTAATCATAGTGTTACATTTTTTTTGCGCTACTGTATTTGCACAATATATAGCGGTTAAAAAAGAGGCTGTTACTACTGAACATGATAGTTATACTGCCAAAAAAAAGGCTAAAAAACTTCACGATTTAAAAGATGCATTAGAAAACGTAAAACAAAATGGAAATACTTTTGAAATCGCAGAAGCGTATGCAAATCTCTCTGAATTTTATCTACATCCATTAGATTCTTTGTCTTTAAAATATAGCGACAGTATCATCTTTATTACGAAAGATGTAAAAAACAATGAACTGTTTCCCGCAAAAGGATACAATCAAAAAGGAAGGTATTATTATATCGTTGGTAAATACAAATTAGCACTTGATAATTTTACAACTGGCTTAGCGTACACAAAAGAAAACACATTACTTTACGAAACAATTAATTTTCATATTGGTCTCATAAAAAATACGATTCAACGTCATACAGAATCTAAAGACATCTTTAAACAGTACAAAAAATTTCTGGAAACGAACGGATACAAAAAAACAGCTGTTAAATATAATAGAGCTTTATTTGGACTTTCGCATTCGTATACCTATACAAAAGAGTTTGATTCTGCTTCGTATTATATTAACAAAGGCATAAAAAATAGCATTGCAGGAAAAGATACTATAGGATATAACTATTTTTTACTAAACGCTGGAATCAATTCCTATTTTAAAAAGGAATATGAAATTGCCCATGATAGTTTGACCAAAATAAAAAACCTATTAGAGAATGATGAAAGTAACAATCAGATAATTTCATTGGCATTTGCGCATTTATTTCTCGGAAAAACGAACAAAGCGCTAAACAAAAATAGTATTGAAAATTTTGTGAAAGTTGATACGATATTGGAAATAACCAAAGATGTCATGCCCGAATTGTTAGAAACCTATGGTTATATTACAGACTATTATATAGCTAGTGGCGATAAAGATAAAGTGAATCACTATTTGTCACAAGAATTAAAATTTCGTAAAATATCTCAAGAAAATTATGAATACTTAGTAAAAGATATTGTAACAAATTATGACAATAAAATTCTTGAAAAGAAACGTGACAAACTCATTCAAGAAATTAAAGATAGAGACAATCTAATAATTGTTGTATTGCTCTCTTTACTATTAGCGTTTGCTGGCGCGATGTACTATTTCTTCCGAAAACAAGTAATTCACAAGAAACGTTTCCATAAATTACTAGAAGCACAGGAAAAGAAAAAAGAACGCCTTGCACAAGAAAAAACACAAGAAGTTGTAGCAGTTGCAAAAGAAAAACCAACTCCTACCGAAAGTGCTATTAAAGAATTACCCGAAGATTTGGTGAATGATATTTTAACAAAACTGGAAAAGTTTGAAGCGACAGATAAGTTTGTAAAGAAAAAATACACCTTACCACAATTGGCAAAAGAACTCAATACAAACGGTTCCTATTTGTCTAAAGTAATTAATGAAACAAAGCAAGTAAACTTTTCTAACTATTTAAATCAACTACGTATTGAATATGCAATAGAGCGCATTACAAACGATTCGCGTTTTAGAGAATATACCATAAAAGCCATTGCCGAAGAGTGCGGATTTAAGACACAACAGTCGTTTTCGGCAGCTTTTTACAAGAAAACAGGTATAAAACCTTCATTTTTTATACGACAGCTAAAAAACAAAATTAAAAATTTAAAACACTGATAAACAGCTAATTAATAAAATATTAGTTGCTTAAAATTTATAAATATTGTGTAATTTCATTTGCTTTTCACCTAATTAAGTTCATACATTTGAGTATAACATTAAAACGAAAAGGAATGAGAAACCAAACCAAATCCCTAAACAAATTGCTATTATCAAAAGTTAAAATAGCGAAAGTGAGCGAGCAACAAATGATTTTAGGTGGTCACAATCGAAGTAAAAGAGGGCAATCAAAAACAGGAAACTCAACGCAAAATGCAGTTGGGCAAATTCAAGTAGTACGTCAACAAGATGAGATTGTATTTATGTAAAATCAAATTAGAGTGCTAAGAGTGTACAAGTCCTTTACCAAGATTTGTACACTTATTAATTTTTAATATTATGATAAAAAAATTGCTGGGTATTATTTGTATCCTACTTGTAGGTTGTTCAAAAGAGCATTCGTTTCAACGAACTGTTCCTACAGATATTCAAAACAATACTAGCGAAATATACCATGGAAAAGAAATTGTAGACGTATTTAGACCGTTGGAAAACATGAAAGATTCCACCATTCTAAATTGGTACAAAAAAGAAGCGCAGTACGCACAAAATATACTTCAAAACATTACTGGTCGCGAGTTGTTTCAAACACAAACAAATGATACAAACATTTCCATTTCGGAACTTACTTATACAAACAACGACCAGCTTTACTACCTAAAAAAAACGGCAAACGAAACTACTGCCAAACTCTATTGTAGATACAAAATTCAAGGAAAAGAAATTCTAATTTTTAATCCTGAAAACTATCAATCAAAAACAGATAAAACGTATTATATCAACTATTTTAATCCGAGTTGGGACAATAGCAAAATAGTGATCAGTCTGTCTAAAGACGACGAAGAAATCTCTGAAATAATCATTCTAGACACAAAAACAAAGAAAAAATATCCACAAGTCATTCAAAATACATGGCCAGCAGCATTGGGCGGTGTTCGTTGGTTGGCTGATAATAGTGGCTTTTTTTATGAACATGTTCCTGAAATCAACAGCGATTCTGAAGATTATTTAAAAAATATAGAAACCGTTTTATATACAATTGGAAATAATCCAAAAAAACGAAATGTCTACTTTTCCAAAAAGAATAATCCTGAAATACAGATGAATTCGGGCGATTTCCCAGAAATCATGTTTCAAAGCCCAACGGACAACTATCTATTCAGTAATGTGTCTGGCGCAAGCGCTTATTACAAATATTATTATACCGAATACAACAATATATACAATAAAAAAATAGACTGGAAACCGTTATTTTCTCAAGAAGATAAAGTGCCTTTTTTCTATGTGGTTGCAGATGAAATCTATTTTTTAACGGCTCGGAATGCATCAAACTTTAAAATATGCAAAACGTCTTTAAAAAATCCTGATGTGCAAAATCCAACAGTTTTAGTCGCAGAAGATCCAAAAGAGACCATTTCTGACTTTGTAATAACTAAACAAGGATTATTTTATGTAAAAACGAAAAATGGAATTGCTTCCAAACTCTACAAATTAGAAGGCACAACCAGTACGGAAATTTCAATTCCAAAACCTGCAGGCGCCATTTACTTATTTTCCAAAGGCGCAGATTATGATGATTTATGGGTTGAAATTTATGGTTGGACAACCCATAAAGTGCGTTACAAATACAACTCACAGCAACATACATTTACAGAAGAAAATATGTACCCCAAAAAGTCCCATACAAATTATGACGACATTGTTGTGGAAGAAATAGAAATTCCTTCGCATGATGGCGTTTTAATTCCGCTTTCGCTGATTTACCATAAAAACATTCAAAAAAACGGGAACAATCCTGTATTAATTTACGGCTACGGAACCTATGCTTTTTCGCTTACGCCAGAAGTAAATCCGTTGATGATGCAATGGATTGATAAAGGCGGAATTTACGCTGTAACACACGTACGCGGCGGTGGAGAAAAAGGCGACACATGGCACAAAGCAGGATTTAAAAAGACAAAACCAAATACTTGGAAAGATTTTATTGCCTGTACAGAATATTTAATTGCTGAAAAATATACCAAGCCAGAAAAAATTGCAGCATGGAGTTCAAGCGCAGGCGGAATTTTAATTGGACGTGTTATTACAGAACGTCCCGAGTTATATGCCGCAGCCATTATACGCGTTGGAACGCTAAATACCTTACGTTCAGAAAATACACCGAATGGACTCAATGGAATTAAAGAATACGGCACTGTAAAAGATGCCAAAGAATTTCAATATTTACTGGAAATGGACGCGTATCAACATATAAAAAAAGGAGCTAAATATCCTGCATTATTGCTAACAGCAGGAATGAATGACACACGCGTTCCGGCATGGCAACCTGGTAAATTTGCTGCAAAAATGATTGAAGCCACAACGGCTAACAAACCCATTATATTAAATGTCGACTTTAAAAGCGGACATGGTTTTGATGCAAGTGACGAAAAACGCAGTACCGAATTACAAGACATATTGTCGTTTGCATTTTGGCAAACGGGTCACAAAAATTTTACACTAAAAGAAAACGTATTTACGAATTAAAGATGGCTATTTTTATTTTTTGAAATTAAAATACGCGTATTTTTACTAACTCAATCCAATAGAAAAGCTAGATGGAAACGTCTGGTTTTTCGCTTTTAAAAGAAAGCTATTTTTTTAATACGTAAAACAATGATGTATCGAGTTTAGGCTTGCATGTATCGTTAAAGATGATGAAGTGTATTAAGCGAGGAATATAATTACAAATAGGTACCAATAAAAAAAAGAATCCTTAGGGCAAAGGATTCTTTTTTTTATATTTAAAACAATTTATCAGATTGTTAACATTTCAATACTTAATTCTAACACTACAAATATACTTTAGTATCCATTTTGTAAGACATAAAGTCGATGAAAACATAATTATATGTAGATAAATGGTCAAAATAGCTCGTTAAACTAAAAAACAGAAAAGAAAAAGTATCTGTTTAAAAAAGTTTAAAACAAAAAAAAGAACTTTTCGGGCCACAAAAAGTTCTTTATTTTTTTACAATTTACCAGATTGTAATTATCGTAATACTAAATATTTAAAGCAAATATACTGGGATCATTTACATACATTTCCAAAAGTCGATCAGTTACAGTTATAGTATAGACGAATGACGATATTTTGGCGACAAGCGTGTGCTTGACTAATATACACTTCAAGGAATCAATTAGTAAGATACTGATTTTAAGTAATTAGTAGATTCTATTGAAAATATACTTGTCATTTTTGTCATACATTCCTAATTATAAAGAAACGAAAATACGTTTTACTAAAAGGAATACTTATTTAATACACAAAGATACTTTACAGTCGTTTTAAGGAAAAAACAGAGCACTATCACCTAGTACATGCAAATCAAATTAAACACTTTTAAAACTATTATAAAAGATGAAAGGAACGTTCCCCAACGTTCCTTTCTGTTTGTAGAATAATAAACCTCAATAAATACTCATTGAAACTTGATCGAATGTAGCAAAACTTAGGCTGGAAACCATAAAATAGTGTATAAGCGTAGAAAAATAAAAATAAGCGTTAAATTTTGTGTAGAAAAACAAAAAAGGAGCGTCCCCCAACACTCCTTTTTGCATAAGAAATATATTCTTCTAACGGACTTACAATTTTAAAGTTGTAAATTTTATTAAAGAATAAATAACCTAAAAAACCTGTTGTAAACATAGACAAAGTACGTGTATCATAAAAGAAACTGTACCCGTAATTTATAAATTACGTGCAAATGACATACAAGCTAACTTTTTGATTTACAAATTATAAGAACTCGTATTTCACGGAATTGTTGGCTGAAAAATGAATTTTATAGAAATCTGTTTTTTTCCATAATTTGTCGGTAAAAATTACTTTTCAAACTTAAATTTGACGTTCTAAAGATGTTTTTTTTAAGTCCAATTTACTAAAAAGCCCTACAAAAGTTCACTTTCTGTCAAACCATTTTTGATCGTTTTTCGGACAATTCTATATACTTTTCGTTGTCCTAAAACACGAAAAGCGAAGGTGTAAAATCTACTTTTTGAAAGCGATTTTACGATAGCACGAATTCGTTTTTGAATGGGTTTTTTATATGTTTTATCAAAAGTTTCCATATTGAATTTTGGATACTCAGGATATACCAAATTTGCATCTTCACCATAGTTTTCTGTATCGTATTCTTTTTTGATAGCATGCAATACACGCATATCTGGAATAATTGGAAAATAGGTAGGCACTTTGTTTAAATCGTCTTTATCACTGTATGAAAAACGGTTTTTAGCTGCTGCTGTAACTTCCGAACCAAATCGCTTGACACTATTTTTATTTTCTACCGCAAAATAATAGCGTAAAAACGACTGACAATTTTTTCTACCTAAGTGAAAATCGTGTTTGCGAAACGATTCATCCAAAAAACCACCAAAACCACTCAAAGGCGCAGAAGCCAAATCTTTCTTAGCGCGTGTTAAACCATTAGCAACTGGATATTTTCGTTTTGGCGCCACCAAAAATTTAGTCCGATTGCTTAACGACAAGGCTTCCAAAATTCCATCTTGATTGAACATGACTTGGTTTCGCAAAGCTTTAAACATTCCTTTGGCAATAGAAATAATATCGCGTTTGCTATCGTACGGATCTAAATCGTGGTCTTGATTTGGAAACGGATCCACCATAATAATAGCGTAATTATCGTCTTCACGAATGGTTTCGTTCTTTTCAATCAACACTTTCATGCAAATTCCAAAAGGTTCGTTGTTTATCAATCCGCCATCAACCGAATTAAATTTATAGTCATCGTCATTTTTCAGATCGACACGAATACCTTCACTCCTATCAAATAAATATTTTGGATACCGCGCTACATATTCATGCGCAATTGTAATTTCTCTGGATTTTAATCCAATAGGAAAAGCAGACGTACTTAATGTGGCATTTTTTAAGTAATTTACATGTGCTTCATCTTTTAAATCTAACACAAAATACAACGAATCCTCTTCTTTTGGAATGCCCGAAGTATGATTTTCATTGGCAATTTTATAGCGAAAAAATCCTCCGTGATTCGTAATAACACTTTCGCTATCTTTAAAATCAATATTAAAATTTAACCCACGTAAATTGGTGGTTGTCAATACTAAATCTAAACTTTTAGATACATATTTTGGAAATGCAACATGATCGTTGGTTTTTAGCGCATTGTCTGCAATTGTTTCAATTGGTGTTGTATTTAATAACGATTCTGGATAGGCATCTGCTTTCAAATCATCAACTTTCAACAATTGCATCAAAGAAGTTTCTGTAGTTGTATCTGCCATTTTTACCCAAGATTGATAAAATACATTGTGTGCTCCTTTCGGATTGTCCTTATTTACAAACTGATGGTCTTTATCGAGTAAACTCAACACAGTCAATGTTCCTGTAATTCCTCCCGCGGAAGCGCCACTCAACACTTCCAATTCCACATCATGCATTGGAATAGAATCGTCGTACTCAGGATGATTTTCTCCTAGCGTTTTATTACGGTCTTTGGCTTTTTCCCATAAATGCAACGATTCTAACAAATAATCGATAACACCAGCAGTGTAGGCGCCTGCGGAAACTGCACCAGCCATAGTGATGCATATTTTAAACTTTTTTGTAGGCATATTTCATAGTAATTTCGTGATAAATATAGCATTTTAACACTCCTTTTTTTGTAATAATCGCAAAAATGATGGGTTATTTTTAACAAATTAATACTATGCACGCGTAACATTTGCAATCAGAATGTTTCCTATATTTGTAGTCGCAAAATCATAACAATGAAAATTGAACAAATTTATACTGGCTGTTTAGCGCAAGGTGCATATTATATAGAGTCTAATGGAGAAGCTGCAATAATTGATCCATTACGAGAAACACAAACTTATATTGATAAAGCAAAAGCGAATGACGTAAAGATTAAATATGTTTTTGAAACGCATTTTCATGCAGATTTTGTCTCTGGTCATTTAGATTTGGCAAAAGCAACTGGTGCAACTATTGTTTTTGGTCCAAATGCAACGACCGATTATGATATGTATAGCGCAAAAGATAATGAAGTGTTTTCTATTGGAAATATTTCTATAAAAGCATTACATACGCCTGGTCATACGTTGGAATCTACTACGTATGTATTGCTTGATGAAAACGGAAAAGAACATGCTATTTTTTCTGGCGACACACTATTTTTAGGCGATGTTGGACGACCAGATTTAGCTATTAAATCTGATCTTACAAAAGAAGATTTGGCTGGAATGCTATACGATTCACTTCGCACAAAGATTATGACGTTGCCAGATGATATTATTGTATATCCTGCACATGGCGCTGGTTCTGCTTGCGGAAAAAATTTGAGCAAAGAAACGGTTGGTCTTTTAGGTGAACAAAAGCAAAGTAATTATGCGTTACGCGCAGATATGACCAAAGAAGAATTTATTAAAGAAGTCTTGAACGGAATTGCGCCTCCACCACAATATTTTGCTAAAAATGCTCTTTTAAATAAAGCTGGATACGCTCCTTTTGAAACCATTTTGGAAAAAGGAAACATTGCCTTAACGCCCGAAAGATTTGAAGCACTTGCTAATGAAGAAAACGCGCTTATGTTAGATGTACGTAACCGAAAAGACTTTTTAGGAGCACACATTCCTAATAGTATTTTTATTGGTTTGGATGGAAGTTTTGCTCCTTGGGTTGGTGCATTAATTGCCGATTTACAACAACCAATTGTGCTGATAGTGCCAAAAGGAAAATCGGAGGAAGCTATTACACGACTTTCACGCGTTGGTTTCGACAATACATTAGGCTATTTGGAAGGTGGAATTAAGGCTTGGAAAGCTGCTGGAAAAGAAACAGATCGTATCAATTCTATTTCTGCAAATGAATTTGCCAATCGTTTAGAGAAAAGTAAAATTAATGTACTCGATGTTCGTAAAGATGGCGAATACAAAGCAAAACATATTGAAAACGCACAACATTTTGCACTCGATTATATTGATAAAAATATGAATGAGATTGACCCAAACAAACCGTATCATATTCATTGTGCAGGCGGATATCGTTCTGTAATTGCGGCTTCTATATTAAAAGCACGTGGTTTTCATAAGGTAACTGATGTTTCTGGCGGATTTGCAGCTATTAAAACAACAGCTATTCCTTTAACGGAATTTGTGTGTCCTTCTACACTTTAATTTGAAGTATTAAATGTAATTATAGTACCCTAAGTTTCATTCAAAAATACCTAGCACAGCAGTAAAGATTCAATTGAAACGTATTGTTTTCTCGTGAGCTATGTTCTCGGTATATACAAAATGTACAAATAAAAAAAAGGCGCTTGGTCTAGCGCCTTTTTTGTGTTAAAAATCGCTCGCGATTTTAATTTTTATTATAAATTATTACGTTATGTAATAAGTAGGTTTTTAATATAAGAATCGTAATGCTGTGATGTCGTTACCATTGAATTCCCCATTTTCATTAGTACTAAAACAAGCATTCATTAAAGATGTTGGATCCCATCCTGTAGGTGTTCCTGGGATATGAATTGCTCCAACTCCTGCGCTTCCTTCGTTTGTATTTTGTCCACAACTTTGTCTGCTGAAGTAATCTGAATGACGGAAACCGATAGAGTGTCCAATTTCGTGTCCAATTACATGCTCATGCACATCATTATCATAAATACTGCTATTTAAGCCTGAGTTGATACGAACAAATTGGTTTGGTGCTCCTCCTGAAGGGAAACCTGCAGATCCACCTGCTCCACCTTGTACTTGGAAAACTACCATATCTTTATCTTGCCAGTTTGTTCCATACGTTAATTGGAAACTGATATCTAAGTTTAATCTATTATAGTTATTTACAGCCCATTGAAGTCCAGTACGCATTTTTTGTGTTAATCCGTTTGAATCATTTCCTGTATATCCAATGATTGTGATTACACCATCATTTACTAAATTGTTTGTACGATACTGTTTGCTTGTAATATCTCCACCCAATTGCATATTCATTATTTGGTCAGCTGTCATGAAAATATCTCCTTCCATCATGTAACCTTCTTCAAGTTTACCTCCTGGCTTTTCCATTGATGTTGGTTGCATATCAAATGTGTTGAAGTGCAATGATTGTGCTTTTTGTAATATTTCTTGTGGAATTCCGATGGCTGTGTCTTGCTCCTCGTCTACAGTAGCTGTGTCTTTACTACAAGATGTTAAAGTAAGCCCCATAGCCATTACCGTTAGCAATGCTAAGTTTTTAAATTTTTTCATTTTAGAAGTTTTTTCGGTTAATGTTAATAATTGTTTGGAGCGATTTTTAACACAGTATAAAATTATGAATTTGATTGAATAATTCCTAATGAAATGTTAAAAAGAGTAACAATATTTAAAAAATTAACAGATTATATGCGCTTTGTTAAATATTCAGCAAAAAAATAGACGCCTTAAAAAAAGCGTCTATTGATATGTTATGTATTAAAAGTCTTTTAGTTACTAGATTATTTCAGCAGAAAGTCCAGCTTGTAATAATTTACTACATCTTGGTTTTAAGTCATTATACTCACCAGTCTTCACGGTACATTTTCCTTTGTAATGCACAATTATTGAACATTGTTCTGCTTGTTCGGCAGTATGATCGCATGCGTTGATGAGCGTATTTATAACATGATCAAACGTATTTACGTCATCATTATATAATACAATTTCGTTGTTTTTTTGTATGTCTTCTAGTGTGAGTAATTCTTCTTGAATTTTTTCTTGTGTACTCATATTCAATATTTTACTACGAATTTACAAATTTTAGTGAAACCCAATTGTTTTTTTCGAGTTTGTCTGCATATTTTAACTTGTTTTTCACACATTCTTCCGTAATTAATGGAATATCTTCTGTATAAAAACCGCTTAAAAACAACATTCCATTTTCGCTTAAACAGCTCGCATACTGATGAATATCGCTTAAAAGAATGTTTCTGTTGATGTTTGCAATGATGATATCGTACGTTTTATTTTCCAACAGTGAAACATCGCCTTCATATACAGATATATGGTTACAGTTGTTACGTTCTACGTTTTCGAGCGAATTTAGATAGCACCAATTATCAATATCAATTGCATCTAACGGTTTGGCGCCTTTCATTTCTGCCAAAATTGCCAAAACTCCAGTTCCGCAACCCATATCTAGCACTTTTTTACCTGTAACATCTGTGTTTAAGATGTGCTGCAACATCATGTGTGTGGTTTCGTGATGCCCTGTTCCGAAGCTCATTTTTGGTTCTATGACAATGTCATAAGCAACGGATGGCTTTTCATGAAAAGGTGCGCGTACTACACATTTTCCATCCACTTCAATGGGTTGAAAATTCTTTTCCCATTCTTCATTCCAATTGACTTGCGCTATTTCTTCATATACATAGCTGATGCTGAATTGTTCATTTTTTAGTATTTGAATGTCTTCTAATATGGCATCGTGCCAATCGTCTTTTTGAATGTACGCATTAACGCCATCTACATTTTCCACAAAGCTTTCAAAGCCTGCAAAACCTAGTTCTGCTATTAATATTTCCGTTCCAGGTTGCGCTGGCGATACTTTGAATGTGTAACCTATATATGTTGTAGACATGTTAGAATGCGTTTATGATGGCTACAAAATCAGCCGCTTTTAGAGCTGCACCACCAATTAGTCCACCGTCAACATCTGCTTTTGCAAAAATTTCTGCTGCATTTGCAGGTTTTACACTTCCTCCATATAAGATAGAAAGTTCGGTTGCCGTTTCGCTTCCAAATTTGTCAGCGATCGTTTTACGGATAAACGCGTGCATTTCTTGTGCTTGTTCTGGCGAAGCCGTTTCTCCTGTTCCTATTGCCCAAACTGGTTCATAGGCTAAAATTATATGCTTCCAATCAGCAACATTTAAGTGAAATAAGGCATTTTTTAGTTGATTTTCAACAACTGCAAAATGATTTTCAGCTTTTCTATCTTCCAGTTCTTCTCCAAAACAGAATACTATTTGCATGTCATTTGCCAAAGCTGTATCTACTTTTTTTGCTAATAATGCGTCCGTTTCTCCAAAGTATGCTCTACGCTCACTATGTCCGAGAATTACTGTACTTATACCCACACTTTTTAGCATGCTTGCCGATATTTCTCCTGTGTATGCGCCTTTTGCTTCTTGGTGCATGTTTTGTGCAATTACTTCTGTGTTGTGTTCTTTTAACACATTAAACGCCTGAAAAAGATTTACATACGTAGGTGCTACCATGACATTTACATCAGTATTCGGTACTTGTGCAATTAAGTCATTTAATAATGCTTCCGTTGCCGAAAGATCGTTATTCATTTTCCAGTTTCCTGCAACTATTTTACGTCTCATTTTATTATTTTTTATTGAACCTATTTAATACTTTTAGTGATATATGATCATTTTTTGCGTTGATGAATTCAAAAGATTTGATTTTCCATCTAGATTTTTCAAATGTACTATTTTCTGTAGTTTTGCAACGAATTGTTTATTGTAAATCTTCTAATGACACTTATTTTTAACGACTTACTGTTAAAATAGTGATTCTATATATTACAGAAGTGCTTCATGCTATTTTTGAATGGTGATTTTTGTTTTTTTAGTGATGTATTCATAGATTTCATTGACGTCTTTGTTTTTCATTGAAATACAACCGAGAGTCCAATTTTGTTTTTCATCAATTATGTTGTCCATTCCATCTGGGACACCGTGAATTCCGACTTCGCCACCAATAGTTTCACCATTTTTTATAATGCCATTTGCTTTTCGCTGATTGAATTTTTTCCAAGAACTCGCATTTGGGTAATCAATCCAAATAAATTTTGACCAACTTTTATGCGGATATTTATCTCGCACACCAAATACACCTTCTGGCGTACGCTTGTCTCCTTCTTTTTCTTTGTCATCGATAGGATTTCCGCCAAAAACCACATTATATTCTTTTACTAAAGTATCTGCCGTAAAAATAGAAAGTTTGTAATCGCTTTTATCGATCAGAATCCGAATGGGCGTTCCGCTCGGCAATAATTGTTTTAAGGTCGTTACGGAAACTTTTTCGTTTGTTGTTTTAGCCGTTTGTTGTTTACAAGATTGCAGAAAACTAACTATTCCGACAAGGACAAAAATTATTTTAAAAAATTTCATCTGTTTATTTTTTTATGAATGCTTTCAGATGGAACTCACTCATAATCAAGTTGGTTCATATCAACAGATTGTTATGGCTCATTTCATATCATTGTACAACGAATTTATTCTATGATAAATTGTCTTATTTCCGAATTAGAAATGTTTCCGCTTGGATCTTTTGATTGAATTTTCCAGTAATATACGCCTGTTGTTAAGGTTTCTGTATATGTTTCGGCTGTTAACATATTTGCAACTTCTTGTACTGGCGGATTTACCGTATCTACATATACTGCATATTCTAGGAGTTCAGTTTCGCCATCATCTGGATCATTTCCTTCCCAAGTAAATGCTACGTCAGTTGTTGTAACTGTTGTTCCATTGTCGGGACTTGTCAATGTTGCAGGAAAAGGCAAATAGTTTGAAATGGCGTTGAAAGGCGTTTGAAATTGCCATATGGCACCTGTTACAGAATCGCCTTCGCTATCAGTTGCTTCCACACTCCAAGAATATGAAGTTCCTTTTTCTAAGGTAACACTTGTAGACGTTCCTGTTAGATTTTCTGTAGCAACTACCAAGTTGGTCGTTACATTTCGGAGTGTAAACGTATAATCTAAATTATCATCTTCTACATCTTGAAAGTCATTCCATTGAAAGTTGACGTTGATTTCCGTATCTGATATTTCTTCACCCGTACATACGCCATTGTTATTTGGCGCTATATAACTACTCGCTGTAGGAACATTGTTTTCTGGTTCTGGCGCTGGATCTGAATCTCCTGAACTACAACTTATGATTGCTATTGCGGCTATTAGTCCTAAAAACTTTTTCATCTATTTATTTTTTTATAAGTTTTTGTATGAATGTACTTTCGCTCGTGGCTAGTTGTACAAAATACACACCTGTTTTTAATTCTTGTATGTCTATTTTTTGATTGTTTATTGGTGTTTTAATCGTTTGACTGACAATTAATCTTCCTGATACATCGTATATGCTTACGTTGGCGTTTGCTATTTTTCCAGCATCTAGTAAGCTTATATATATGTAATTGCTACTTGGATTTGGCAACATGACAAAGTTTGCGTCTGAAACTGTTTTTACTGTTTCCAGATATTTCCCTTGACACGCTTTTTCGGTGGTTACCTCAACCGTATTTACTGGTTTACTAAGTTGCTTTGTGAATGTTACCGTCGTATTTTCATCTGGAGCAATTACTGTATGTTCTTCTCCATTAATGAAGATACTGTAGTTTGTTGCGCCTATTAAATCAATCGTGTATTCGTTGCTTCTTGATAATGCTGAATTTGCATGTAATTCTGCTGGATCACCAATTTCTACCGTGAAACATTGTTGGTAGTTTTCGTCTGTGATGCTGAAACATAATTCGTAGGTTCCTGCATCTAGGTTTTGTATCAGTAAATCTTCTGTGAAAGTGTTTACTGCTAAGTTTATTGGCGTTCCGTTACGCGATAAATCTGCCACATAGTTATGTTCTTGAATCGCTTTGATGTCTATTTTTGCATTGTCTAAACTCGCGCAAGTTTCGCTTGTGGTTTGTACAATGTAATTGTCTACAGGTAGCGTAAACGGACAGCCATCAGCTGAAGTTCCGCTGTAGTATGGACAATCGTCGTCGACATCTAGGATTCCATCGTCGTCGTCATCGTCATCACATAAATCACCTAAACCATCTTCGTCGAAGTCTTCTTGATTTGGATTTGCGATTAATGGACAGTTATCATCTACGTTTAAAATTCCGTCATCATCTATATCATCATCACATGCATCGCCCATTCCGTCACCATCTTGATCGGCTTGATCCGTATTTGCTGTGTCTGGACAATTGTCTTGATAGTTGTAAATAGTATCGCCATCCGTATCTTCTACAATACGTGTTTCGGTTTTGTTTGTGATGATTGGTGCATTGAAATCAAAGTAGATTGCAGCACGATTGTCAATGATATCTCCGACTTGCACTGTGCTTTTTGGTTTTACTCTGAATGCAATATATCCGTGACTGTTGGGTTCGTCGGTTGTACTGTCTGGCAAATAGATATCGTTAAAGAAAAACTCTAGTTCTGGGTTATCTCCTGTAACTAAAGCCACCGAATAGTTGTGACTTGCATCGACAGGTTCAAACGTATCCCAATCGATTAAATTACTCATCAAATCAACAATTCGGATATTAACTGCTGGTGACGTTCCTTCATTTTGAAAGCGAATTACGTAGTGTAAATATTCGCCTGCATTTTCAATGAGAACGTGTTCGCCTTCCAAAACCGTTTTATCATTTGGATCATACGAAGAAAGTACTACTTGAAAGATATTGTCTTGATTGTCATTTGGATTGGCATCAGTTGCTAAAGGAGCGCTTCCCGAAAAGGTTAAAATATCACCAATATTATTGGTTGGTGGCGGTAATACATCAAAATACGCAAT
>NZ_JBGCDL010000284.1:0-18834 GCF_045105435.1 Kordia sp.
ATATTCAGAAAATTAAAATCAATTTCTATGCGAAAGTTACCATTGATCAAGCTGCCACAACTGAAAGCATGACGATTACAACCGACGAAAACATCTTAGATTTAATTGGTAAAGAAGTCGTTGACAACACCTTATACTTAGATCAAATTGAATGGATACAACCTTCGGAAGCTACGATTATAATTGGCGCTCCAAATCTTCGTCATGTAGAAACGGGAACGCATGATATCACAAAAATCATCAATGTTGACAATGATTATTTGCAATTAACTTCTCCTGTGGGAAACGTTATTTTGGAAGGAAAAACAAAAGAATTACGTTTAGGAATCGAAGTTGCTAAAATAGACGCTTCAAACCTAATTGCTGAAAATGCGTTTGTAAATATTTGGAGTTGGGGAAATGCCAAAGTAAATGTCACAAACACGCTACATGCGGAAGTAAAAAATAACGGGAAGTTAATCTATGTCAATTCACCCAAAGAAATTAAAAAGAAAACACGCAAAAATGGACAAATTGTAAGTTTAGAAACTTCAAATACGATTAAAAACCCAAATGCAGAATGGATCAATTTTAAAATAAAGAATAATAATTTTAATAGAAATAACTTTTATGTACTCGGTCCAAAAAAAGATGGTTCAAAATTTAGTTATGGTTTTCCAATGATGCCAAATTCAACTCGAAAAGAAAACTGGACAGTTGGTACTAAAATATACAAAGTGAACGGTTTAGGATTCAAAAAACTATTAGTCACCATCAAAAAAGAAGACGCAGGACAAACGGTAAAATTGTTCTAAACACAAACCTGTTGTGCATTTTGATAAAATTTCGTCAATTCGAGTGAATTTTACGATTGAAAATGAGTCAAATTTGTATCGAGAATAGAATATTTTATATTAAATAGTTCTCGATACGATTTTTCGCACCTAAAAATCACTCGAAATTACGCTTCGTGATACTTTTGAATTCAAAATGCACAACGGGTAAAAAACAAATACATATACACTAAAAAAAGGCATTTGCACAAGTGTACAATCCGAATGTACCAGGAAACGGTGTTGGACTAAATTTTCCAAGCTTCACAGCCGAAGAAAACTTAGGAAAACTACTATTTACCACAAATCAAGGAAATATCAATTGTGCTACTTGTCATGAATTGCCAACATTTTCTTTAGCGGCAAATTCAAAAAGTAATGGTTTAGATGCTGGTGAAACAATTATATTCAAATCGCCATCACTTAAAAATATAGCAACATCACAACAATTCATGCACGATGGCAGTTTGGAAAGTTTAGAAGAAGTTGTCGAATTTTACAATTCAGGAATTCAAAATGGTCCTGCGTTAGACAATCGATTGCGCGATCAAAACGGACCAAGACGCATGAACTTAACACAAGCCGAAAAAGACGCGTTAGTTGCCTTTTTAAGAACCTTAACGGATGAAACTGTGGTAAGCGATTCAAAATTCACAGATCCGTTTATACAGTAAAAGTAATTTATCGATTTTTGCCTCGAATATATTTTGAAAAGCCTATTTATTTATAAGCAGGCTTTTTATATTTGTGCATGATTAAAAAATTAAGCACAATCCTAGTATTCACTTTACTCCTACTAAGTTGTAATTCTAAACAGGAAAATAGCAACCTAATAAACTGGAAAACAAAAAACTACATTGACAGTGTTCAAGTTTTATTGACAAACGAATACAAATTCAATGAAGCTTATGGTTCTGGAGCAAGTTCATTCCTAATCAAAACTAAAAGTAATACGCTTTTATGTACGGCAAAACATTTATTAGGAAATGCAATGGGCATTGACCCAGAAGTTAAAACTGATAAATTTAATTCGTCTTTAATCTCCTGGAAAGCCTTTCCTAGAAATGATAAACTCTCAAAAGACACAATTATAGGTTCAAAACTAGTGAATGAAAAAATATCAGATGTAGATATCATTTTACAAGAATGTAAACTTGGACAATCCAATAATATTATCGCGTTAACGCCAAGATTTACAAAAGCCAAAAAGGGAGAACAATTCGAGATTATAGGTTGTGAATACAGCGAATTTGATTGTCACCAACGTTCATATTTCGCAACGATGGATTCGTATGAATCTGGCTTACTCATACTAAAATCAGTTAGAAATTTTAATGCAACAGGTTTTAGCGGCGCTCCAGTAATAGATTCAAAAGGTCTGGTTATTGGTGTATTATCTGGTGGCGGTGAGTTTGAAGGAAATTTTTATCTTTCTATTGAACCATTAGTAAAAGTTAAAAAATATTTACAGAAAAAATAAAAACTTAGCAGCTAGTATTTATAATTTAAAACTCACAGTATGAAACCAATTGATGTAGTCATTCTCACTGACAAACGCTATACAAATCCTATAGAACGCAACGAATACACAAACAATGTATTGCAAGAAGATCAATTGGTAAAAGATGCATTAGAAGCAGTAGATTTAAAAGTGCTAAGACTTGCTTGGGACGATGTCGATTTTGATTGGAATACCACAAAATATGTACTCTTTAGGACTACCTGGGATTATTTTGATCGTTTTGACGAATTCTCAATTTGGTTATCAAAAGTAAGTCAACAAACAACATTACTAAACTCTGCCAAGATGATTTACTGGAATATTGACAAGCATTACTTGCAAGATTTAGCAAAAAATAATGTCGCAATAGTTCCAACATATTTCATTGAAAAAGGCGATACGCGTTCGTTGGCGGAAATTCATCAAGAATTAGCTTGGGAAGAAACCGTTGTAAAACCTTGTGTTTCTGGTGCAGCACGACATACGTACAAATTAAACCCAACAAACATTAGCAAACATGAAAGTGTTTTTAAAAGTTTAATTGCAGCAGAAGCGATGTTATTACAACCGTTTATGCATCAAATTATGAGTAAAGGTGAAATTTCGATCATTGTCATCAATGGGAAATATACACATGCCATCTTAAAAAAAGCAAAACAAGGCGATTTTAGAGTGCAAGATGATTTTGGCGGAAGCGTTCACGAATACAAACCATCGGCTACCGAAATTGAATTTGCCGAAAACGCAGTAAAAGCTTGTATAGAAATGCCAATGTATGCTCGTGTAGATATTATTTGGGATAATGAAAACCAACTCGCCATTTCCGAATTGGAGTTGATTGAACCCGAATTGTGGTTTCGTTTCAACAAAAATGCAGCAACACAATTGGCAAATGGAATTAAGGAATTGATCAATACATAAAATTAATCCGCTAAAATTTTTGTTGCAAGTTGGCACCAAATATCTTTTCGTTGTTGCTTTTCATCTTCAGAATCAATGCGAGATGCATACGCTGAAAAATTAAGACTTGTACCAACTTTTGAAACTGTAAATGTTGGAATTACCTTTGTGCCATCAATAATAACAATCATATCTTCTCGATTTTCTATAGATTCCAATACAAAATTCTCAAAAACATACTCTTTAGCCTTTGTATCTTTTTGAATCACTAATTTCGTATCTAAAAATACAGATGTTCCTTTATTTTGAACAACGTTTAAAACTTTAGAAAATGTATGTATCTCAAAACAATTGACTGTTTCCATCTTTTTGCAATTAAAATTTAAGCAAATAATAAGCAATAAAAATATGTTTTTACCTTTCATTATTTTCAATTTATACTCTTTATAAAAAGTATTATTACTTACTGTTTTAGCAATATACTATTAATTGATGATTTTTTACCATGGCGGTGGATTGAATTGAATATCGCCAGAAAGTGCAGTTATCGAAATTCGCTGCACCGAATTAATACCATTGGGTTCTTCCCATAAACTTATCACTTCTCCATTCCCAACATACAAAGCAACATGATCGGGCATTGCGCCTCCACTTGGCGTGTAATATATCAAATCTCCTATATTTGGAGCTGGTGCAGCGCCACCTGAAGAAGTTGCCATTGGCAAAGCAGAATACCATCCAAGTGCTGTCCAAACAGATGCTGTCGGTCTAGGTGTAGCTAAAGCTGCTCCATAAAAAGCACTAATCCAAGCAGTGTCTATCTGATCTGTCACATAAGCGGCATACATAATACTTTCCCAGCAATTCATAGTAGCTGTATCTGGTAAAGTTCCTGAACCGCCACCAACAACAAAATATTGATAAAAATCAGTAGCTGTTGGGTTATCCCATTCTTGATGTCCAACCATTTCACTCATGGCAGAAACAGTGGCGTCATTTATATATCGATGTCCAGAATATCCTGTAAGCATTGTTCCCGACAATTGACTTTGACCTTGCGTATTCAAAATAATGCCAGCTTGACTTGTGTCTACTTGTATTTGTAACCAGCCACTCGAATTCGCTAAAACAGTGACTACTGTATTATCGGGTAAATCTGCCAATGTATTTCCATCTGGCCCATCGCGAAGTGCCAAAAGAATTGCATTTTCAACACGTCCAGTCCATGGATAAGGCGATTTTATAAGGCGTTGAATAGGTGCATTTATATCTTTAGTTTGCACAGCTGATGAAGACGAAGCTTTTGCGCCACGATATTTTGACACAGTTTCTCCATTTGCCGCTTTTTGTCCAAAAGAATCTGCTTCCTGCTCTAAATGTTTACTATCGTTCACAGCAACACCTTTTTGCAATACTTTAGTTGGTTTTACAACACCAGAACGTTGTTGTGCTACATGTGTAAACTCATGCCCTATTAAATTTTTTCCTTGTGATGAATTCGGATTGAACTCGCCTGGTGCAAAATGAACTTGTTCGCCTTGTGTATACGCACGTGCATTCATTTGTATAGCTTCTTGCGAATTGGTATGAATAGAAACGTTTGAAAAATCTTGTCCTAATGAACTTTCCATATTCGATTGTAAACCACTAGGCAATCCTTTATTTTGACCTGTGTTTGTTGGCGGCGTAAAACTATCAGAATCTGCTTTCGATTTTACAAACGAATTCTTGTCTTTACGCTGTATAACTGGAGAGGTTTTCTCTTTTTTATCAGACTGTTTCTTCGTTTTCATACACTTATTTTATAAGACATTAACAAGAATAAATTACAATACACAATGTATCAAATAATCAAAAAATAGCACAGGGGAAAAACACTGTATTTCCTGTCTTTACTTTAATTTTCATTAAATATTCACGTACTTTAGGTACATAAAATTACTTTTTACCTAAAAATTGATACGTTGTGATACAAGTAGACAGACATAAAATTGCAAAACCTGCGTTCTTTTCTTCCAAAGAATATGAACGCTTGCAACAAGAAATTCAAGACTTTTATGGCTTGCGTAAAAGTGCACGTGCGCAACGTAGTTTTAGCGATCCGCATAGAAATTTTCCTAGCGAAGTTGTGAATGCCTTGATGAAATTATTTGATCATAAATGTGCGTATTGTGAATCGTATCTCAGAAAAACAAAAGCTGGCGATGGTACATATTTACGTCATTTTAGACCTACAAACAATGCGCAAGGTTTTGATACTAAAAGCATTGATGCCGATCATTATTGGTGGCTTGCGTACGAATGGGGGAATTTATACACTACTTGTCATAGTTGTCAGCGCTTTAAATCGAATGTATTTCCTGTTGAGGGGAAAAGAGCGCCTATCGAATCTAACCACAAAAAAACTTCGCTACTAGAAAATGCCTATTTAATTGATCCATCTTTTGAAGATCCAAGCCTATTTTTTAGTTTTAATATTACCAGTTCAGAAATTATTCCTTTAGATGATTCCTATGCTGAAATTACTCACAATAGCAAACATCTTATCCAACAATTAGAATCTCAAAAACAAAAAGCAAAAGCCACTATTCAAATTCTAGGACTCAATCGTGCAGATTTAATTTATGAGCGGGAAAATATAGCTAGCGTTACGCTACAAGAAATTACTGACTTAAAAAATTATGCTAAAAATGCACAAGAAATCGCCAATGAATGGAATGATGTACTGCAAGGAAACTCCAAAAAGAATCATCTAGCGTTTCGGAATGCACTTTTACTACATCATTTAAAAAACAAAGAAATTTACAGCATTTTTGCCAATTTTGTCGATTCAAATCAATCATATTTCAATCAAAATCAGCAACAACAGCAAATACAAGAACAGATACCGCCAAAACCGTCTCCACAACAAAATATAAAAGGTGGCGCTGATCTATTTGAATCCATATCTTTTCCGCTAGAAGAAACCGAAGAAGGATTAACAAGAGACAAAACGAAAGCTCCGAAAGTTGAAAAAGCTATTTTTAAAAAGAAAGATGATCAATATTATGCAAGCATTCTTAAAAATGTATATCTCGATAAAATTGTCCTAAAAAACTTTAAATGCTTTTCCGATTTAACCCTAAAATTACCAAGTTATGCAGACGATATTAGTGTAGAACCTTGGTTGGTATTTTTGGGCGAAAATGGTGTTGGAAAAAGTTCGGTTCTGAAAGCAATTGCTATTGCCTTAATGGGACAAGAATATTTAGACGTGCTTGGTATTGAAGTCGAAGATGTTTTAAAATACGGCAAGCAAAGTGGTCATATCAAAGTATTTGGTAAAGGTAATGAAGAAGAATATAGTGTAACATTCAGCAAACGAAAAAACGAAATAAAAGCAAGCATTCAAAAGCCGCCTGCGTTTATTATTGGATATGGATCTACACGTTTATTACCGATTGGAAATTTACAACCCGAAAAAGAGCATCCGAGTTATATTAAAATTAAAAACCTATTTGATGCTTCTATTTCGTTATCAGATGCAAAAGAATGGTTTTTAAACAGCAATCGAAAAACCTTCAATGAAGTATCTAAAACACTGAAAAATTTGTTGTTATTAGACGATTTAGATTCCATCAAAAGAAGTCCCAAAAAGAAAGAAATCTATATCAAATATCATCATTCGGGCGATCAAATAAATATCAAACATTTAAGCGATGGTTACAAATCCATTTTTGCCATAGCTATTGATATGATTTATACGCTTTCGCAAGAAAACATCGTCTACGAACTTGCGGAAGGAATTGTATTGGTTGATGAAATTGGTACACATTTGCATCCGCGATGGAAAATGGAAATTGTAGAACGTTTGCGCAATACATTTCCAAAAATTCAATTCATCATTACCACACACGAACCGTTGTGTTTACGCGGTTTAAAAGGAAATGAAGTCGTAGTTTTAAAACGCGATGAAGAAAATGCAATTATAGCTTTAAGCGATTTGCCCGATCCGAGTAGTTTACGAATTGATCAATTGTTAACATCTGAATATTTTGGACTCAATAGTACAATGGACATCAAAACCGAATTGCTATTCAAAGAGTATTATGAGTTGTTGGCTTTGGATGCTTCTGATAGAAATGACGCACAACAAAAAAGACTTGAAACGCTAAAAACGGAAGTTGACGACCTAAAATACATGCGTTTTGGAAACGATAAACGAGAAGAAATCATTTATCAAGTTGTCGATGAATTGATGGCGAAAAACATGCGTAACAAAGACTTAAAAATTGATGTAGATGAAGTAAAGCAAGAAGCTATTGATCGAGTTAAAAATCTTTGGAAAAAATTAGATCAAAAAAAGTAAGTATGATTGCAATTCAAAGAAATTCCGTTGAAATTCCAGCCATTCTCAAAGAAGGAAGTGACAAGTTGAAAAAAGAACTTGCAGCAGCGATTGCCTATTATGCAGATCCTGCCAATACAAAAGCGTTTAAATTTAAAGTATACAGCAATCCGGAAGTCAAAGAAACACTTATAAAAATGAGTGATGGAAAATGCGCGTATTGCGAAAGTGATATTTTGGTCACTTATGTGGGCGATATTGAACATTTTAGACCAAAAGGAGAAATTGAAGAATTAAAAGAAACGAAAAATTCAAAACCTGGTTATTATTGGTTGGCAGCCGATTGGGATAATTTATTACTGTCGTGCAGAAACTGCAATCAGAAATCGAAACAAGCCACCACAACTGAAGCTGAATTAAAAAGTATGGGGAAAATGAATCAGTTTCCTTTATTTGATGAAGCCAAACGTGTGCGTTCACTTGAAGGTGATTTCAACGAAGAAGAAAAAGTGCGTTTGTTACTAAATCCGTGTATTGAAAACCCAGAAGAATACTTTAAATACAATATAAAATCGGGTGTCATTCAAGCGAAGATACAAGAAGAATTCCCAAAACAACGCGCCACCACTTCTGTCAAAGTATTTGGTTTGCAACGTGTTCCGTTGGTACATGCGCGTGCAAAAAAAGCAGTTCATATTCTAAAACAAATGACTCGTGTAGAAAGGCGTTACAAAGATTTACTGCGTGCTATTGATGATGAGGATGATGATATTACCGAACGACAAGAAGAATTGGATTGGGAAATTGAAGAACTACATAGCTTTTTAGACGAAAAAGAAGAATATTTGGGCATGGCACGGCAAATGATTGGTCAATTTATGCAAAAAAACTTTCAAGTGGATATTACGGCGGCTTGACTTCGGCTCCGCTCAGCCTATGCGAGTTTGTTTGTTGTTAATTACTTTTTGTGGATTTGAAACCGTCTCAATTTGAAACGTCATTGCGAACCAAGTGAAGCAATCTTTTACTAAAGAAACAGATTGCCACGCGTTTTTATCAAAACGCTCGCAAAGACGTTTCCTAAAAGTTTAAGAATCAACGCGAAGCGATCAAAAAGCGAAGTAAGCTGTTTCAAAGAATACAAAATCTACATAGAAGCAGACTACCACGTCGCAAACTCCTCGTAGTAACGTTTTTTAAAACACTGTAGTTTTCGAAGTACTTCTCGATACAATTTTCTATCGAAAATCACTCGAAGTGACGCGTAGGAATATAAACGTAAAAGTATTTTAAGAACACACGCGAAGCGATCCAAAAGCGAAGCGATCCAAAAGCGAAGCGATCCAAAAGCGAAGCGATCCAAAAGCGCGGTGACTGAGCAAAGTCGAAGTCAAGCGATCCAACCTAATTCATAATCTTCACCATCAACTCTTTCAACAAATCTCCATTCGATAAATTTGTCGCACCAACACCTTTACTTTTTACGTCCATTTCACGTAACGTTGCCACAATGCCACTTACTTTCTTCATTGGATAATTACGAGCTGCAGCTTGATATTCCTTTACAAAATACGGATTGATTCGCAACACAGAAGCCACATTTTTCGGATTCTGATCACGCAAACCATGATACTGCAATAACTGTGAAAAGAAGTTAAACAATAGTGAAACCGTGACAACTGTCGGATTGTCCTTTGGGTTTTCTGAAAAATAGGTGATAATTCTAAACGCTTTCGTTACATCTCTATCGCCAATTGCTTTTCGCAACTCAAAATTATTATAATCTTTACTAATTCCGATGTTTTCTTCAATCGCAATAGGTGTAATTTCGCTTCCAATTGGTAAAATCAATTTTAGTTTTTCCAATTCATTATCAATCTTACTCAAATTCGTTCCTAAAAACTCCACCAACATTTGGGCGGCTTTTGGTGTAATTTGATACTTTTTTCCTGCCAATACTCTGCGAATCCAATCTGCAACCTGATTTTCATACAATTTCTTGCTTTCATACATCACACCATTTTTCTTTGCTGCTTTGTAGATTTTTTTATTTTTTGCAATCTTCTTATACTTATAACAAATGACCAAAACGGTGCTTGGTTGCGGATTCAAAAGATACGATTCTAGCTTATCAATGGTGCGCGACAAATCTTGTGCTTCTTTCACAATCACCACTTGGCGTTCTGCCATCATCGGATACCGTTTTGCATTTGCCACAATATCATCAATGGTAACATCGCGTCCGTACAATACCATTTGGTTGAATCCTTTTTCGGCTTCATCCAACACATTTGCTTCAATATATTCCGCAATTTTGTCAATATAATAGGCTTCTTCACCCATTAAAAAATAAATAGGTTTGATATTTCCTTTCTGTATATCGACGACAATCTGTTTCGCTTCTTCCATTATTGCTACAAATGTGAAATTGTATTGGTTTTCGATGCACGAATCGTTAGTTTTGTGCTTATGGAACTCTTAAATTTTCCAAAATATACGTTCCGGTTCAAAAATAGGGAAAATAAAATCTATATTTTTGATGCCATTCGGAAAAAGTTTGTCGTGTTGACTCCCGAAGAATGGGTTCGACAACATACAGTACAGTTTTTGATGCAGGAAAAAAACTATCCAATCAGTTTAATAAATGTCGAAAAAGAACTCATATTCAACGACTTAAAAAAACGATATGACATAGTTATTTTCAATTCGGACGGAAGTATTTTTTTGGTGGTCGAATGCAAACGAAGTAAAATAAAAATTGATCAACACACCTTTGATCAAATTGCGCGTTACAACCTAATTTTAAATGCGGAATATTTAATGGTAACCAACGGATTAGATCATTATTATTGCACGATGGATTATGAAGCACAACAATATCAGTTTTTGAGAGACATTCCGGAGTATAAGAAGTCTTGATGAATTAGACTTACTTAGATTGTTAGACTGGCTTAGATCGTTAGATATGTTTAAACGTCACTACGAGGAGTTTACGACGTGGTAGTCTGCTTCTAAGTAAAATTGAGCTTTCTTTGAAACAGATTGCTTCACTACGTTCGCAATGACGAATCATAGTCTAAACAATTACCAAACGTCACTTCGAGTGATTTTTCAGAATGAAATGGAGAAAAATTGTATCGAGAAGTACTTAGGAATGATAAATATTATAAAATCATAGCTGTTCTCGATACAACGAATCACAGATTCGCCACTCGAACTGACGGTTATTCATAATAAACACCAAACGTCACTTCGAGTGATTTTTCTGCGCATTGAGCAGAGTCGAAATGAAAGAAAAATTGTATTTCGACTGCGCTCAACAGAACTATCGAGAAGTACTTAGAAACAAAAAATAACAATTTAAAATTTAGCATTCAAAATTTATAATTTCAAAAAAAATGAAAATCGCCGTAGTTATACTCAATTGGAATGGAAAAGAACTCTTAGCACAGTTTTTACCAAAGGTGTTGGCGTTTTCTAAAGATGCGCATATTTATGTGGCGGATAACGCTTCCGCAGATGACTCCATAGACTATGTCAAAACGAATTTCCCCGAAATAACCATCATTCAAAATGTTGAAAATGGCGGCTACGCCAAAGGATATAATGATGCACTTCCACAGGTTGAAGAAGAAATTTTCTGTTTATTAAATTCAGATATTGAAGTGACTGAAAATTGGCTCGCTCCTATCCGATCGGAATTTGAATCGAATTCAGAAACTGCCATCATTCAGCCAAAAATTTTAGACTTTAAACAAAAAACACATTTTGAATATGCTGGTGCCGCTGGTGGATTTATTGACAAATACGGTTATCCTTATTGCCGTGGACGTATATTTCACACTTTAGAAGAAGACAACGGACAATATAATGATGCAACAGAAATATTTTGGGCTTCTGGCGCGTGTTTATTCATCCGAAAGCATGTTTTTAATGAGTTGAATGGTTTTGATTCAGCTTTTTTTGCACATCAAGAGGAAATCGATTTGTGTTGGCGCGCGTTTAACAAAGGCTACAAAGCAATGTACATTTCGGAAAGTGTGGTGTATCATGTTGGTGGCGCAACGTTGGACAGCACAAACCCAAGGAAAACCTATCTGAATTTTAGAAACTCGTTGTGTATGTTGGCTAAAAATCTTCCAAAAGGGAAATTAATTCCCATCATTTTTTCACGCTTAGTATTGGACGGAATAGCTGCCATTCAGTTTCTTACAAAATTACAGTTCAAACACTTCATTGCGATTCTCAAAGCACATTTTCATTTCTATGCACGTTTGCCAAAAATGGTTAAAAAACGTGGTAACAGTCAAAAAAAACAGTATTTTGGTCAGAAATCGATTGTCTATTCCTACTTTATCAAAGGGAAAAAACAATATGCTGACTTATCATAAATGCACTTGTTTAAGAAAACAATTTTCATCTTATTCTTATTTTTAAGTTCGCTTGCAACTGCGCAAGATGCTTCTGAAAAAATTCTAGATCAATTTAATGATCTTGCCAATTATATTCCTAAAAGTCTTGAAAAAGACACTATTTACACTCCTGAAATTCGTATTTCAAAATTACCTTTCAATTCCATTTCAAGTGTAAAACTGCATAATGTCATAAGGCATTTTTCAACCTTAACTCCAAAAGAAATTACTTGGCTGGAAAAGAAAATTTCAACATTAGCAATCGCTTTACATGCGGAAGGAAAGTATTTTTTAGTTGGTCAAATTGGTGGCGCAGGCGGTTGTCATGCAGAAGGTTTAATAGAAATACTTTATTTAAATACCATAAAAATTACTCGATTAAATTTCTGTCACGGTTGTACGGACAGCTATTTAGATAAAGAGTTTGTTGAAATTTTCAATTCAAAAATGTATCAATTATTACACATTAAGCGATCTGATTTAAAAACACATCTTTTTTATGGAACATATACAGGGAAAGGCAAAAATGCTTCTAAAATTGAATTGACGCTTACTAAGGAAAGAATATTTACACTTCAAATCACTAAAAACGATGCCGTTGAATTCTCAGAAGGTATATGGAAAAATGAAAATGATACACTTATCCTAACATCTAAAAAAGTGAATCAATCTAATATCAATACGTTTGAGTTGAATGCTGTGAAGTTTCGATTAAAAAATCCATACGGAAAAAGTAAATTGCTCAAACTTGCGCCAAAGAAATGGAAATTAAAAAAGATTTCATAATTCTAGAAATAAGCAATATCAATAAGAAAATAACGTTTATTACCGAATTAGGTATTAATTTTTCAATAAAAAGGCGTTCTTATTGAAATGTTAAAAAAATGGCTCCATATACATTTAAAAGTTTGTTAATACTTTTATAATGCCTAGCAATTTTAATACTTTTGAGATTAATTTAGAAAAAACCGTTTTAATTATATAAAATACAAGATTTATGAAGAAGATCCTCTTATTGGTCGCAACAGCTTCCATTGTTTTAACCTCATGTGTTTCTAAAAAAGAATTAACTGATTTAGAAGCAAGACATAAAGAAACAAAAGATTTATTGAACTCTGCCACTGTAAAGTTGAATGCTTGCTTGGAAGAAAAAGCCTCTGCCTCTGCTAGAGCTGAAGCGATGGAAGGACAAGTTTCTGATTTACGAAAAGCGAATAATGACTTAAAAGAAGCGAATCAAGGATTGATTCAAAATACAAAAGACATGACCGTTTTAACGACCAAAGGTGCCGAAAACCTTGAAAAGTCGTTGGAAAGTATGAAAGAGAAAGATTTAAAAATTACACGTTTGCAAGATGCAATTAGCAAAAAAGATAGTGTTACCTTAGCCATTGTTTCTAGCTTGAAGAAAGCAGTCGGAATTAACGATCCGGATATTGAAGTAAATGTTGAAAAAGGTGTTGTATTCATCTCAATTGCTGATAAGTTACTATTTAAAAGTGGAAGCTATAATGTAACTACAAGAGCAAAAGAAGTACTTGCGAAAGTAGCGAAAGTAGTAAACAGCAAACCAGACTTTGAATGTATGGTGGAAGGACACACAGACAACGTTCCTTACAAAAAAGGTGTGTTAATTGACAACTGGGATTTAAGTGTCAAACGTTCAACATCCATTATTCGTGTATTGCAAGAATTGGGCGTAGATCCAGGACAATTAATTGCGGCAGGAAGAAGTCATTACGTACCATTAGTAGAGAATGATACTGCTGAAAACAGAGGCGTTAACAGACGTACACGTATTGTGGTATTGCCAAAAATTGATCAATTTTACGAAATGATTGAGAATGAAATGAAAAGCCTTTCTGAAGAAGGAAAATAATATAGTTTTAGGCAACTAAATGAAAAAGCGTTCAAGTAATTTTGAACGCTTTTTTTATTTGTGTAAAATTTTAAGTTTGATACAAAAGTGGATTCCTACACAAGCTAAGGATATCAAGTATCTGAATAGTCTAAGAGCGACAGCGTGTCTAAAAGCGTAGCGATCTAACTGTCCAAGAGCAAAGCGAATCTAAACCGTAATACTCTGCGGGTGCTGAATACGATTGTCAGGATCAAGTTGTTTTTTGATTTGTTTTAATTCAGGAAGATACTTTCCGTAGTACGAAGTTTCAAAATCTTTAAAATTTATGTCTGGATAGTTTCTATAGTGTGCGCGAATTCCATGTTTGTAAAAACGATCTTGTACTTCTTTAAATGCCGCCAATCTGCTGGCTTCCTGCGATGGTTTATCCCAATACGATTGCAATTCAGATAAATACGGATAACTTCTGTGTGGAAATACCGAACGTTTTTCAGCAGCAGCCGAATTGATATTTCCGCCAAGCGTATTCACTTGATAGATCAATCCGCGAGACGAAATTACTTTGGAAATTACATCGTCAATACAACCTTCTATTTGAGTGAAATCTTTGTACAATCCCGCGCAAGCGTTTTTAAAATAAATAGGATGTTGTACGCCATAAAAAGTTTGTAAAGCTCTTGCCAGCGGGCGTTTGCTTCCAATCGTAGCTTTGTCCGAAATGGCTTTGAGCGCATTGTACATGTCTAGTACGCCTTTATTATCACTAGAGTAATTCGTGATTAAAACTGTTAATGTTTTTCCATTCAGTACAAATGCCGCAAAAGCAGTATTTGGTAAGTTTTTGGTGTAACGAAACCACGTTTGCAACAATTCTTTTGCTCTTTCTGTCGTTAGTTTATACGCTTTACAGCGATATGCTTGAAAAAAATTGGGCGCTTGGTAAGTTCTAAATTTCATCTTCGTTACAATACCGAAGTTTCCATTTCCGCCACCTTTACAAGCTTTTAAGATTGCTGAAGTTCCACTTTCGTGATGAATGTTTCCTTTGCCATCTACCAACGTAATGGATTGCAAACTATCGCAGGTTAAACCATATTTGCGACTGAAAAAACCGTATCCGCCACCGAGTGTTAATCCTGCAATTCCGACTGTAGCACACGAACCCGAAGGCAAAATGCGCTGTTTTGGCAACATTTCGTTGTACAATTCTTTTAAAATACAACCTGTTTCTACGATGAGACTATGATCTGGCTTCCACTCCATTTTCTTCATTGCAGAAACATCTACGACCAATCCATCGTTGGTACTTGAAAAACCTTCAAAGCTATGTCCGCCACTTTTTACAACAACTTTTAAGTCTTTAAAATTAGCAAACTTTACAGCATCTACAACACCTTGCGTTGTAAAGCATTGCGCTATGTATGTTGGCGATTGCTGAAAGCGTTTGTTGAAACGAACAGTCAACTCTTGGTATTCAGCATCTGCTTTTTGGTAGAGTTTTATATTTTCTGGAAGCAATTCTGGCATTGTCGGTATTGCTTCTTTTTCTTTTTCTGTTTCTGTCGGAGTCGATTTACTCTTTTTAGATGCATCAGTACACGAAAAAACCGTATATCCAATTCCGCCTAAAACGACTAGTTTTGCAAAGTCTCTTCTGTTGTAATTTGACATTATCGATAGATGTTACGTTCGTTTAAAGCTTTGTGGTATTTGCGCGCATTGGCTTCGTGTTGACGATTGGTTTTGGCAAAATTGGAATAGCCTGAGAAATCTTCTTTCGCACAGAAAAAGATATAATCGTGCTTTTCATAATTTAGCACAGCATCAATATATTGTACCGACGGAATGTAGATTGGTCCTGGCGGCAAGCCTCTGTTTTTATAGGTGTTGTAAGGTGAATCAAGTTCTTTGTCTTTGTTTAAAATACGCTTGATTTCAAAATCTCCCAAAACCCACTTCAACGTCGGATCGGCATCTAAAGGTATTCCACGTCTTAAGCGATTTACATATACACCTGCAATTTTAGGCGCTTCGTCCATTTTGATCGTTTCACACACCACAATTGAAGCTAATGTAGACACTTCTGTTTGCGACATGTTTAGTTTTTTGGCTTTTGCTTTGCGCGCTGGCGACCAAAAAAGTTTGTATTCTTTGGCGAGTTTCGCAATTAAATCTTCCGCAGCAATATCCCAATATACATTGTAGGTATTCGGAATAAACATGGTGTTGATTGTAGTTGGTGTAAAACCGTATTTGCTTGTAAACTTTTCGTCAGTAATTAACTTTAAAATGTCTTCCGCAGATAATTCAACAGTTAATGCAATTTTTTCAGCGACTTCTTTCTTTGTTCGTGCATTGTTAAAGGTAACTTGTGTTTCTTTTTCGCCATTTCCTTGACGTAAGTCTTCCACAATTTTGCTGTACGCTACATTTTTAGGAAAGATATATTTTCCGGCTTCTAGCGTTTCTTGTTTTAGATTTCGCAGTGCAGCATATTCTTGAAATTTCTCCGTATTTTCTATGATTCCTTTCGTTTTTAAATCGTTCAAAACGGCTTCAAGTGTTGCGCCTGTTGGCACATAAAAAGCAGTATCTTTTTCAATAGAAGCTGTTTTCTTTCCAAAGAAATACATGGACGCTTTTGGATACACAACTATTCCTATTGCTACAGCTATGACTAAAAGTATTGCTGCTATTATTTTAAATTTCTTCATAAATGTGTAAAATCTGTTTTAGAAAATGCTTTCAACATCTCCTTTTCCTTCACGAATAATTTCGGGTTCGTCTCCTGATAAATCAATTATTGTAGAGGCAATATTATCACCATAACCGCCGTCAATTACAGCGTCTACAAGGTTGTCCCACTTTTCCAAAATCAACTCTGGATCGGTTGTATATTCTATAATATCATCTTCATCATAGATAGAAGTAGATACAATTGGGTTTCCTAACTCTTGCACAATGGTTCGTGCAATATTGTTGTCTGGCACACGAATTCCGACTGTTTTTTTCTTTTTAAATACTTTTGGCAGGTTGTTGTTTCCTGGTAGAATGAACGTATACGGACCTGGCAATGCTTTTTTCAGAATTTTGTAGGTACGTGTATCAATCTGACGAATGTAATCGCTAATATGGCTTAAATCGTTACAGATAAACGAGAAATTGGCTTTTTCGAGTTTTATCCCTTTTATGCGGGCAATGCGTTCCAAAGCTTTGGTATTTGTAATATCGCAACCTAAACCATATACGGTATCCGTAGGGTAAATAACCAAGCCACCATTGCGAAGAATGTCTACGACTTTTTTGATTTCCCTCGGATTTGGGTTTTCGTCATATAATTTAATAAATTCTGCCATCTATACGTATTCGAGTTTCACAAAAGTAATTGATTTTTAGTTATTATACGCATTTCTGTCTGAATCTGAATAGGAGCAAGAAAAATTGTATTCCACTTGTGCTTAATTAATTGATATTTAGTTTATTTCACAAATGATGCCATCGTAAAAATTTAAGTCAAAATTAAGATTTGTGCATACTTTTTTTTAGGATATTGCGTTCTGAAATTATAGTAAGACCCGTTTATGAAAAAATTATGTTACCACTTTATTTTAAGTTTGACCTTATTGTTGAATTATTCTTGTAGTTCGGATTCCGATTTAGATTTTACCGCATCACCTACAGATCCTACTACTATTGGCGCTGGATTTTTACTTGATATTTCGTATGGTACAGACGCAGATCAAACCTACGATTTGTATTTACCACAGAATAGAACACTGAATACGAAAGTGATTATTTTAGTGCATGGTGGCGGTTGGACAAGTGGCGATAAAGCAGATATGAATAATTTTGTGGAGTTGATTCAAGCCGATTTACCTCAATATGCGATTGTGAATATGAATTATCGCTTGGCGAATGAAACGACTTCGCCTTTTCCGATGCAATTGGATGATATTACAGCACTTATTAATCAGTTAAAAGAGCGTAATGAAGAGTATATTATTTCGGAAGATTACGCTTTTTTAGGAACGAGCGCTGGCGGACATTTGTCGCTTTTATGGAGTTATGCGTATGATACTGAAGCCGATGTAAATATGGTGGCAAGTATTGTAGGACCAACGAATTTGGCGGATGAAGCGTATTTGAATAACGCAGATCCAACAATTCAGGCATATATTGATTTATTAGGAACTGAGGTTGTAATTCCGCTTTTGGAAAGTTTTAGTCCATTTCATAGAGTTACAAGTGCGGCGCCTCCAACGGTGTTGTTTTATGGTGGACAAGATCCGTTGATTCCAAACTCACAAGGAATGGATTTGAGTGATCGTTTGATACAATTAGGCGTTACGCATGAATTTACTTTTTACCCAGAAGAAGGACACGGCTGGATTGGACAAAATGCAATTGATACTTGGGTGAAGTTCACTGCTTTTGTGCAGGAGCATCATTAGGGTTTTAGGTTGGTCGCTTTGCTCTGTTTTGGGTTGTGTTACTTACTTTATGCTTATTTCATAGTATAAAATTGTAAACTTATACACTTTTAAACTTCGATAGTTGTTGATTTGTTTTTTGTCAATTTGTTGATGCTTTATTAAGAACCTCAACATATTCTTTGAACAGTACTAATACCTAATGCCCAAAAGCTACTACCTGAATTAGTTGTGAGTTGTGTTACTTACTACCTGATTGTTTCTTAGTATAAACTAATACACTCGTAAACTTCATACTATGATTCGTCATTGCGAGACCTAAGTCGCGGCAATCTGTGACTTCCAAAAACAAATTTGTACTGCGATACACAGACTGCCACGTCATGCTTCCTCGCAGTGACGTTTCTGAGGTTGATTTAAAAATAATTTATGATACGTCATTACGAGGAACGCTAGTGACGCGGCAATCTGTGACTTCCAAAAACAAGTTTATACTACTATAAACAGACTGCCACGTCATGCTTCCTCGCAGTGACGTTTCTGAGGTTGATTTAAAAATAATTTATGATACGTCATTACGAGGAACGCTAG
>NZ_JBGCDL010000285.1:0-22183 GCF_045105435.1 Kordia sp.
GAAGAGATGAATAGATTTTCTGCGATTTCATTGTAATTTAACCCTTTGCTTAATTGCAATAACACATCCGTTTCCCGCTTGGTGAGTTTTACTTTTTCAATTTCTGTATCTTCTGTGATTTGAAGCGGATTCCGGAGTAAATTCAATGCTTTTAGCGCAATACTTGGCGACATGGGCGCGCCATCATTTACAACTTCTAGAATTGATTTATGAATGTTTTCCGCGTTGATTTCTTTCAATAAGTAACCATCAGCTCCAGCTTGAATAGCCTTGAAGATATTTTCATCATCATCAAAAACAGTCAGCATGACAATTTTGATTTGCGGATGGCGTTCTTTGATGATTTCCGTAGCTTTAATTCCATCCATTTCTGGCATTTGAATGTCCATCAGAATGACATCAATGTTATGATTTACTTCTAGTTTTCCAATCATTTCCGCACCATTTACCGCTTTAAATTTAAACACAAAATCATCAAAGAAAGATAGTTTTTCAATCACAGCTTTGGCTAAAAAATGGTTGTCTTCTGCAATGGCAATTTTGAGTTTCATTTTTTTTTGGATTTTGGGTTTTGTCGCTTCGCTACTGTTATTCGTTATTCGTTGTTCGTTGTTCTGTTGATTTGTTGATTTGTTGGTTCTTGAAAAACTTCCTAATTCCTATTACCAAAAACCTAATCCCTTTTCAATTAAACAGCAAATTTTACCATAATTTCCGTTCCGTTGCCTGGCTTTGAATTGATGTCAATATACGCGTTTATTTCGTCCATGCGTTTTTGCATATTGTACAATCCGTTTCCGAGTTGAACAGTTTCTTTTTGAAATCCGATTCCGTCGTCTTTTATAGTAAGTATGATTTGTTTTCCTACTTCTTTAAAATTGACCGTTACAAGGTTTGCATCAGCATATTTTAATGAATTATTGATGGCTTCTTGAATGACACGAAATAAATGCATTCCTTGAATTGCCGTAAATTTCATTTTCGAATTGACTTCATTGTTGAACAAAAATTTCACGTCTTGTTTTGCCACTTTTGCTTTTTCAATAAACGAGAGTGTTCTACTTTGCAAATCTACCAACGATATTTCATCTTTGTTCATTGCCCAAATAGTATCACGCAATTGATCAATGGTTGCTAATGTGAATTCACTGATGTAACTTAGTTTGTCTTTGAACTCTGCAGAAGTTTCCTTGGAAGCGTATTTTAGGTTGTCAATTGAAGAAATGATAAACGACAATTGTGCGCCGATATTATCGTGTAAATCGCGCGAAATTCGCAAACGCTGTTCTTGTAATTTGTTTTGTGTTTCTATTTCTTTTAGCGCGACTTTTAGTTTGTTTTCTTTGATTAATTGCCTGTTTTTTAGCTTCTGCTGATTGTAGAATAAATAACCTAAAATCACCATTAATAACGCCAAGCCTAGCGCGCCATATATTTGATATTCTCGTTCTTTTAACGCCAATTCTTTTTCTGCTATTTCGGCGCGTTGTTCTAAAATTTCACGTTCTTTTTCGGCAGTTTTGTATTTGGTTTCCATTTCTGAAATTCCGTCCGCAAAACGTTTGTTATAATTTGCGATGGATAAACCATAAATGGAATCGCCTAATTTGCTTGCCGCTTCGTAATTTTCTTGTCGCATCAACATGCGTTTCTTTTCAATATATGCGTATAGCAACGATGGATTGTCGTCAGCATTTTTATAGGTTTTGATGGCTCTGTCAAACATTTTTCCCGCTTCTGTATATTCCTTTTTATTCGTAAAAATGTTTCCTTTTTTGATTTGCGCAAAACCTTCTTGTCCAATATTTTTATCTTTTTTGGCAAAATAAATCGCGCTGTCTAGTAATTTGATTGCTTTTTTCCTATTTTTTAATTGGTTATAACTTTCGGCTAATAAGCTGTAATTGGAAGCTAGTTTTGTGAATTTATTATTTTTCCGATTGATCGAAATTGCCGTATTGAATTTACGAATCGCATCTTGGAATAAAGCATTTTCATTGTGTTGCATGCCCAATTCGATATTTACAGCGCCAATATTTGCCAAAGCACTTGTTGCCAAATCTTCCGTTACATATTGTTTGTTTTCAACAATTTCTGACATTACTGATTTAGTATCTTCACGGCGATTTACATAGTAATAGCAAATTCCAATTTTATAACGTCCGCGATAGTAATTTTTATAGTCTTTTTGCAATTTGAAAAACTCGGTCGCTTTTAGCAATACTTTCATTGCTTCATCTGATTGTACGTTGCGCGTTAACACCGAACCTCGAATAAGATCGGCTCTGTAGTTATATGATGAATCTTGGATTTTAGGCAGTAATGCATCTAACTTTTTCAAGTAGACTTGCATCGAATCTAATGCGCGTTTTTGATTGAAATCTTCGCTTTGTTGCTCGTATTTTTCAAACAATGCAATCGTTTCGTCAGAAGATAATTCCGCATTTTGCGCTAATACAAACGTGGAAATAAATAGAAAGATGGTGCGTATACTTTTTTTCATCTTTATAAAGATAGAAAATGTTTTGGTTGATTTCGTTTTGCGTGATTCTTCACACGAACAATATTCTTACTTTTTTGCTAAAATTCCTATACGTAGAGTTGCGTATTTTTTGATGGAACAATTGAAAATGAAACGATTAGTTTTTATATTTTTCCAATTTATATTTAATGAAAAAAAATATCGGTGGAAATATAACAATAGAAGCTATGAAGTCATTTGAAAAGTTTTTAATTATCACAAATAGAATAATTACAATACAGCCGCAGCATATTGCAATGAAAAAGTTTTGTATCGCTTCTAAATGTGTCATACATCATATGCAACTCGTTTGGATAAAAAGTTACAATTCAACAGTTACATTATTCTAATTTTAAAGTATTGAATAATACCTTCAAGTTTTCTTGCATATTTTTTTAAACAGAAAATCTACTGCGATAGAAAATACAACATAGATCCCAATGTATTTTGGCAAGTATAGAAACCAATAGAATGCGCCGTAACTTTCGCGTCCACTTGCATAGGGTTTTCCAATGGAAGCATCTATCCAAAAAGTAGCAATTAGTAGTAAGAAGATAAACGCTAATGGAATAACTGTAGCACCAAAAACAGCTGTAACAGCTATTTTTTTTCTTGGTTGTTTTTTTCGGAATTGATACATTTTCCATACATGAAATGCTACAATGAAACTTACAAGAATTACCGCCAACCAATACGATTCTAAATTGAGTAAGAATATGGTAAAACTGCTGAGTTTGGGAATTCGTGTGATTTCAATGATGTCTACGGGTAATTTTTCAAAGTGATAGTTGGAAATTCCGTTGACAGCTCCACTTTTTGGCGTTCCTAAGTTGATTGTCATTTCATCTTTTACCTTGCTTGTATCAATTGTAATATCAAGCGTTCCAAACGATTTCCAATATTTTGCTGGCGCAAGTGCGTAGCGAAAACTGTCTTCGTTGAGTCGGTTGTGTTTGTAACGCCAATTGCTTGCTTTGTAACGCACTTTGATGCTATGTTTTCCTGCTGAAATGTCTGTTTGAAAGTATAGAAAATCGTTTAGTGAAATTCGGTCACTTCTTCCGTATTGGAATTGATTTTCAAGTTCGCGTATTGCTTTTTGATCCGTATTGTATAGATAGTGAAAGTTGGTTAGTTTTTCTTTGTCGTCTCCATATAAATCCCAGAAATGTTCTTGTTTTTGAAGCGTTATTTTTTTTCCATCAATGGTAACTTCAAAGTTTTCATAGTATTCCGACGCGTAGAAAAGTAACGGAATTTGCAGTCCGTCTTTTTCAGCATTGATGATGTATTCAATGTCAAAATTGGCATATTGAACGTTTTCATCAATGGTAATACGCAAGTTTTCGTGTAGTATGTGTACATATTGACTGATGAACGGACGCGTTCCAAAAGTTCCTGGTTGCACTGGAGACGCCATGTTTGCCTGTAATATAATGGTACTGAACAGACATAAGAAGAAGCATTTTATTTTCATCATCAAGTAGTATTTCGCCCTAAAAAAAGTAGTTTATATTTCAATAGTTTTTGAGAGAAGAGGTCACTTAAACAGCGCTTAAGCAACCTCTTTGCATCGATTAACTGGGTTATTTTAGGTATGTAAATGTTTGCCAAACAGTTGAAATGTTTAGCTTATCTTTAAAATCTTCATAGTTTTTTACTTGATCGTCTCTTGCTGCCATGAGCATGATAATGTGTGTGTTTCCGTGCGGATTTGGCTTTGCAACCGTATTGAAATAATACCTTCCCACAAATTCCTTACTGACACCTTCTTTCATGGTTCCAATTGCTTGAAGCGACAGGTATTTTTTACCATCAAATTCCGTAACGCCAATGTTTGCTTCTTCTATTTCGTATCCGCCTCTTTTTAGCATATCGCGAATTTGCGTCATAAACGATTTTCCGTCTTTTTCTAATGATAATCCGTCCATTTTAACGTAGCCAAACGAATACATTTCTGTTACGATACTATCTTTTCCAACGTTTTGAATCATTCCGTACGAGTATGTTTTTTCGCCTTCAACTGGCTTGTCAAATTTTAGATTTTTTGGAATGTCTACCGTAAAATGCACTTCTGGTTTGTCAATTTTTTTAGCAAATTCAGGAGTTACTTCATAGGTTTCTACTTCAATAGTTTCTTTGCATTGTATAAAACATATTTGCACACAAAGTAGTAATATAACACTTGTAATTTTTTTCATTTGGGTATTTTTAGTAGCTATTATTTTGTTATTCATAGTCTTTCACTTTTGCGCCTTCGTTATTAAAAACGCCTTGTGTTATATTTCCTGTTTTATTGTATTTCATCACGCCAAGTCCATCAATTCGATCTTCTTTGAATATCCCTTTGAACATAGAACGATCTGCATAGGTGAAAATTCCGTATCCATTTCGTTTTCCGTCTAAAGCATACGCGCCTGTATAAATACTTTTGTTTTTCCACTGGTATGTTCCAATTCCATATCGTTCTTTGTTTTTGAAAAATCCCCAGTATATATCGCCATTACTGTAGGTGTATTTTCCAAATCCATCTACACAGTTTCCTGTACAGTTTCCGTTTGCTTTTCCTGATCTATAGGTATCTGTGGCTTCTGTAATGAGTTTTCCATTTTCAAATAAACCACCTGTAGTAATTTTGTTTTCTTTGTTCATTGTGTAGCCCAAACCGTGTTGTTTTCCTTCTTTCCAACCACCAACATAGGTATTTCCATTTTCCCATTTGTAATACCCAACACCGTGACGGCGATTGTTTTTATATTGTCCATTATAGTACGATCCGTTTGGATACGATATGTACGCAACTCCTTCAATAGCACCATTTTTGAAGGTTGCATCTGTAATGATTCCGTTGACTTTTACGCGTCCCCAACCTTCTTTACAATCGCCTTTTACACAATCGAAATTAGTACTTGATTTCTTTTTTGTTGTAGCTGTCGTTGTTGTTGTATTAACTTGTTTATTGTCTAATTCTCCAGTATACGGCCGACCTGTAAGTGCTTGGTCATTTTTTGCCATTTTAAACCCTGTTAAAATGTAAAGAGGTTTGTTGTCTATGAAAATCACAGGATCACCATTTGTTAGGTATTCAAATCGGGCTTTTTTGTAATCGATATGTTTTCCTTTTACGATGATGTAGAAGTTATCTTTTTCTAATTCACGTGCGTAAACGATAGAATTTTCATCAGTGGTAAATAAGTTCATTTCTTTTACCGCTTGCGATTTTATGTTTTTATAGTTATTGACTATGTAGGTTCTTCCAAGTGATTTTTCTACGCGATAATCGATCATGTGCGGTCCTAAGAAAGCAAAATCGCGCGATTTTGCTTTGTTTTGTCCATATACATAATTGATAAATTTACCATCATGCGCATAACTTAGATGCGTTTTTCCTTTTGAAATTACATTCGTGATCGGAACGCGTTTATCTGCCGAATCTGTATCAATATTTACGTTTGAAACGGAATAATAAGTTTGTGTTAATCCGTCATATACTACTTTTTCATTCGGTTTTACACCTTTGCTAATGGTAATATCAGTAGCGCGATTTCCGTTTATGAATACTGCGCTTAGTTTTTTTCCTGTCGTTTTTTGACCAGGAATGTAATATCCGTATTCAAACTTTGCAGGTTTGTTGACGTCACTGTAATAACGATTGAATGTTTTGAAATGTTTTGCTTTTGGATTGTTTGCCGTATAAAAGTCGATTTTATTCCCCTTTGCATCTTCTTCAACTACATACGCGAACGTACCCGAAGCGAGTTCTTCTTTTATTAAGTATCCGTTTCTGTAATAATATTTCCCTACAAATCCTGGTTGCTTATCTGCATTAGTGTATTGCAATGAAACAACAATCATATTGTCTTGTTTACTATATGAATAATCGCGTTGTTGATAGAAAACACCTTTTTTGTTTATCACCGTTTTTATGATTCTATCTTGCGAATCATACGTATATTTTTTTTCTTCGCCGTAGGTGTTTTTTTCAAAAGTCAATAGGTTTTTAGTATTGAAAACATAATTACTTACACTTCCGCTTTTGTATTTGAACAGAATTATATTTCCACGTGCATCGTATTCTAATTGATCGTCGTAATTGTTTCCTGTTATTCTTCCATTTTGATCGTAATAATAGCGCGTTCCGTAGTTATAGGTTAAATTACCATTGTTATCAAAGATTTTTCCACTTGAAGCATACATATCGCCACGCAAAGAGAAATGTTCTTTTTTATGCTTGAAACCGATCGGATTTCGTGGCGCATTGACCATGTCTATTTTTTGTGCTATTGTTAATTGGTAACCAAAACAAAACAACAAGATTAGAACTTTATTTTTCATTGTAACTATGAGTATTATTCGTTTTTAAATTACTTTGAGTGTATTCATCATATCATCGCATAAGTGAATTTTAACGGGCAAACGACTGAATACATTTTTAGACATTTCCATTTTTAAAAGTGTTAAGTAGCTAAGCACATTTTTGTCTTCTAATCTGTTTTTAGGAATTACGAGTTTAAAGATGTACGTCATGTTTTCCCTGTCGAGTTCTACTGTTTTTTCAACATCATCGCCTGCAAATTTGTAACCAATTAAGAAGTCTTTTAGTTTTTCAACATCAGACATCATTACCTTGTTTGTATAGCGAATTTCCGTAGCTTTTGCCATGATTGATTTGAAAGCATCTTCTAGTTTGTAAACGCGTAAGGTGTTAAAATTCTCATCACAGACATGTAAATCGATTGGTAAATCCATGTAACCAGAGAGTTCTTTTGGAAAGATATTAAAGATATTTTCTAATGCTGAATTTTTTTTAAATTCTTCTTTGACAACCATTTTAAATATATATGTATCGCCATCTTTTACGAATTGAACCGATTTTACTTCTCCATCTGTGAAACCTGCATTGATCAAACTTTTTCCTAGTTTATCAACTTGTGCTTCTGTTACGCCATCTTTGTAATATATTTCGGTTCCGTCAAAAACTTTCTTTTCTCCGTAATTCGTACAAGAAGATATGAATGTTGCTACAAAAAGTAGGATTCCTATTTTTTTTATCATGTCGTTACTATTAATTGTGCTGTATTACTTTTACAGTAGGTTCAAAATTCTATGTTTTTAGGTATTTTCGCAATACGATATATTGCGTATTTTTTGAAAGGTTAGTGTTGCTTGCATTTTGCTTCGTAACGCCTTTGATTTCCTGTATATCCTAATGCTATTGCTTTCTTCCAGTTTTCGCAAGCGTTTTTCACATCGCGCTTCATGTCGTAAATATTACCTTTGTTGGAATAGGCTTTTCCGTATTTTGGATTAAAATCAATTGCTTTATTGAATTTGAGTAATGCCAAATCAATGTTTCCTTTTTTGGCGTAACAAACGCCCATACTATTGTATACTTCCGATTGTTTTTCGTCCATAGTTACCGAAAGTATATAGTCTTTTAAAGCGTCATCAATAAATCCCATTGCGTCGTGTGCGCCTCCACGATAAAAGAATGCTTTGGCATGTTTTGGATGCAATGCAATTACTTTTGAATAGTCGGCAATGGCAGCTTTGTAATTTTTATAATCTGCGCCTGCATTTTGCTTATTGATTAATGCGGTATGAAATCCTGCTTTGTAAAAATAGGCGTCTATCAACGTACTGTCTATTGCAATTACCTGTTCGCATAGTTTGATGCCTTCTGCAAATTTTCGCTGTTCTTTTTTTACCAAAGCATCATCGAGTAACGATTTTGTGTTTTGTGCATTTGATAAAGAAAACACTCCTAAAATGAGAAATACATATACCTGTTTCATATAGAATAATTTAAAGTTTAAAATTCTTCTTTTTTATTTCATAAAACAATACGGCATATTACGTATTTATTGTGTTTAACTTTTTTACTCAAAAGATAAACAGGTATTATTACGCTTAAAAATAAAGTTGTTATTTCCTACTTTTGAAAATTATTAATCTTTAAAAAATGAAAATTATGCCAAAATCTAATTCTAATCTACTGAATTACATTAGTTTATTGATGCATGATGACGATGCATTACACCATTTTTTGGTAGATCCGATTCAAGCAGAAGAAAATCATGGTATTACCAAAGCAGAACGTGCCGTTTTACGTAGAACAGTAGCACATCTAAGTAACAACTCTAAAAACGGATATACGGTTGCAAGACATGCAGGTTCTTACAGGCGTTCGTTGCGTTTACTACAAAATGTGCTCCATAATGTAGGTTCAAAAATGACACAAGATGCTACTGCTGCTGAAGTAAGTTCTAACAATAAAGATATTGTAGTGTTTCCGTATTCGATGGTCTTTAACTTTCCAAAATTTGCTGAAGATGAAGATTATACCAAAATGACAAATGATCAGGTTGGAAATCCTTATGGATACTCTTCAGCGCCGTTGACTGTTAATTTACTGAATCCGGCTGCAACTATTCAAGAGGTGTTAGAAGCTATAAAAAGCAAGTATAACACAGATACATTTTTTGTTGATTATGAGACTGTCAATATTGATGGAAAACCTTATGTAACTTCTATTATTTACAACGTAACGCTTTTCACCTCTGGTAAATCTTTAAACTTTTTAACAAAAGCATCAGCTAGTATAGAGCTGTATAAATTAAGTGATGATTATGTATTCTGGTTTTACTCAATTAATGGTGAACCAAATAAAAATGGAAATCCAGTGACTACAGGAACTGCAGGACAATCGTTCGCCGATTATAAATTGAGTCAGAATGATACTGTATTTTGGCAATTAATTGCTCCAGATAATACGTATGGTTTTCATCCTTGTGATGCAACTCCTGGAAATGCAAATACGAACTCATAATATGTAAAATAGTATTTCTTATAAAAGTCAAAGTGTATGCTTTGGCTTTTTTTGTATTGGTATGCTTTTTGAACAGAAAGTATCATTAACAAACTATCCAATGAAAAAAATCATCATTTTCTGTATTTGCTATTGTGCTGTTCAGTTGCTACAAGCACAACATTGTCAATACGATGCGCTTAGTATTGTAGGTATATTTCCGCATACGACAGATACGTACACACAAATTCATGGTTTACAAATCACTTTGGTAGACGCAAATGGTGAACCAATTTTAGTGTATCAAGATCGTTATTCTGATGAAAAGAGCTCGTTCCCGCGAAAGCGTGCGCCGCTAATTGCTTGGCAAAATCAGCTAGTAGATCCTGATATTAAGCATTCCCAGAAGAATTTAAAAAGACGTTTGTTTGGCTTTGCAGGAAATAATTATATCCTAACAGGTGTTTTTTATAAAGAACCTATTTTTATTAAGATTGAAGATATTGACAAAGAACACAACGGAGGACATTTTGAAACCAAAATCGTTGAAATTACACCTGAATATTTTCTAAAATTATGTGGATATCGTTTTCGTTCTCCCAAACATCAAAAAGCATATAAAGTGTTTAAATTCCCAATGAATGTAATTTCAAGACAAACCTATTCGCATGGATTACAACAATCGGGAGATTACAATTTTGATGGTTATGATGATATAAGAGTTACCTCGGAAGCGCCCAATCAATATCAAAAATGGGATTATTTTCTATATGATGTCAATAGAGATTCATATGTAAAAGATCCTTTTTTAAGTAGCATGCATCACTTGACTTTCAATTGGGTAGAACAAACTTTTTACGGAAGTCGTTCCGTATTTGTAGATAAATTAACACGTATGAGCGAAGTGTATGATTTTTTTGAAGGGAAAATTAGAATGACACAAAAAACTACCTGTACACAAACACATGAATCATCGGAACGCAGCGATTGTTCAATTTATAAGTTACAAAACGGAAAGCTTGTGTTGATCGAATTTAGACAAGGAGCCGAATGATATTTTCTAGTTTTTTTTACGGAAACGAAGTGAAAATTTATACTATTATTTTTTTAAAATTAAGGTGCCACGTTGGAATTCGCACACATTTTCAACAGCTAAAAGTGTATTGTATTTTTTGATGACATCTTCATGAATTTCTGCTTTTTGCAACGGATGATGCGCTCTGTAATTTTCTCCTTTGAAATCAATTACACTACAACGATTCGCTTCGCATAATTCTAAATAATACAGATACGACAGTCGATTTGTGTAGGCAATATCATTTCCTGCCCAGTACTTCCAAGTTTTATCTGAGTATTTTAAAAAGTTGAATTCTGAAATATTTTTGTCTTGAAAAAAACCTGGATTTGCAAAGTGATCTATGAAATTAATGGTGTGTACAGCGCAACCATTTTGTGTCAACCATACTTTCATTTTTGCAAATAGTTTTTTTAAAAATGCTGGCGGAATGTGCTCAAATACAACCTGTGAACAAATATAATCATACGAGTTGTGAGCGTTTTCTATATCGCTTAGTGTGTATTTAGGAATGTATAGAATATTACAATATGCACATAATTTTTTGAGTGTTTGAAACGATTGTATGTGTTGTAATTTTTCTTTTATTTCTGATAGATAAAACCTTCCTTTTTCTGCAATTGTTTGAAGTAGTTCTTCGTTGTTTAGATATTGAATTTGCTTTTGAAACGTTTTGATAGCAACATCTTTGGAAATATCGACCGTAACAATTTTGTCAAAACCTAATAAGTATAAAACTACAGGCGCAACTAGCGAATAGCCTGTACCAATTTCTAATGCAGTTTTTTTAGTGTTGGAATGAAATTCAAGCTGAGCAGCTTCAAATTTCCGAATGCATTCGTAAAACTGATACAAACACACATTTTTATGATAACTTTTATTGAGCGTAGCCGGAATGTGATTGAGCTGATCGCCAATCTTGGTAAAATGCAATACTTTTTGCAAGCTCGCTTTTATTTTCCAGTGCATATTTTATCCGTTTTTAAAACGTTTGTCTTCAATATTAAAAATTTTAAACCAAACGCCCTCAAAATAAGTACAGGAAATGTGCATTTACGCCTAAAATTTTTATCTATTCTAAAAGTTTATACTATTTTTTTTGAATAATTTTAACATCTATTTAACTTTTTGAGTAACTTGTAAAAGTCATTAACGCGTTCATTAACTACAACTATTTTTTTGATCGCAAACCGAAACAAGTAATACTAAACCATTTTCATACCTTGAAAGCAATTCATAAAAACCTACATCTTACGCTATCTACCATTGCCATTTTAGTTGTTGGCGCTACGTACGGACTTCATCCAAATACATTTTTACCATTATTTTTCGATTTTAATGTAGAAGGCACTGACCTAAATCATGTGTTTAGAGCCATGATGGGCTGCTATTTTGCATTGGGAATTTATTGGGGTTATAGTGTCCTTTTTCAAAAATATTGGCGTGGTGCTACCCTTTCTGTAATTTTCTTTATGGGCGGATTAGCAGCCGGACGCATTTTAAGTATGATTGTGGATGGCATTCCATCTACCGCATTTACCGTAGGAACCATTTTAGAACTGATTTTTGTAGTTTGGGGTTTCTTGAATTTAAAATTCTACGCGAAAGAATAAGTGTCCCGTTTTTATCTTTCAACAAGATCCTTTTCACAACAAAATCAACTACGAAATTTACAATTGTGTTCGTTTTGTCGTATTTTTACAGTGACTTTTATTAGAAAATTTTCATGGAAAAAGAAGCATATAAAATTTATATTGTCGGCGCTGGAATTAGCGGATTAATTGCTGCAAAAGTGCTAGAAGATCACGGATATCACCCTGAAATTTTAGAAGCGACTGATCGTGTTGGCGGACGTGTAAAAACAGATATTGTTGCTAATTATCAATTAGATCACGGTTTTCAAGTATTGTTGACTTCGTATCCTGCTGCTAAAAAGTATTTGGATTTTGATGCGCTCGATTTGCAAACATTTTTACCTGGTGCGACTGTTTTTACGAACGGAAAACAAAAAACGATTGGCGATCCGTTGCGAAACTTTTCATTGCTATTTCCTACGTTATTTTCGGGGATTGGAAATTTTTCAGACAAGTTGAAAGTTCTCAAACTGAATACGAATTTAAAGAAGAAGTCATTGGATGAAATTTTTGCACAGCCAGAAACGACAACGCTTGTACATTTGCAGAAATTAGGATTTTCCGAAGCGATGATTTCAAAATTTTTCAAACCGTTTTTTAGCGGAATTTTTCTAGAGCCAAACTTAGAAACTTCTTGCAGAATGTTTGAGTTCGTGTATAAAATGTTTGGCGATGGTTTTGCTGCTTTACCAAAATCGGGTATTGCCTCCATTCCCAAGCAATTGGCATCAAAATTACAACACACAAAATTTCATTTCAATATGCGCGTTCAAAATGTAGCAGACGGAAAAATCACCTTAGAGAACGGAACTGTTTTAGAAAGTCATTTTACCATTGTTGCCACAGAGGCAAGTCAGTTGATTTCAAATTTAAAGTCGCAAGAAACCGCTTGGAAATCTTGTGAAACACTCTATTTTGAGACTCCGAAACGAACTATTCCCAAACCGCTAATTGGCTTGGTTGCTGATAAAAGTTTGTTGGTGAATAATATTTTTTATCACAATAGCTTACAAACAACTTCCAAAGGAAACAAGGAATTGCTATCAGTTACGGTGGTGAAAGACCATAATTTGTCTGAGAAATTTTTAGTTAAAAAAGTACAGGAAGAGTTGCAACAATTTTGCGGAATTAAAGATTGTTCATTTTTGAAACTGTATAGCATTCCTAAAGCATTGCCAAATTTACAACAGTTGCAATATAGCATGTCGCCATCGGAAACGCGTTTAACCACAAAGGTTTTCCTTGCGGGAGATGTGCAATTAAATGGTTCATTAAATGCGGCGATGATCTCAGGAGAAGCTTCGGCTTTGGGCGTAATTGAAGCGTTGGGAAGCATCGTGAAATAGTAATTAAAACACCTAATTGTTATGAAAATAGCTGCACAAATTGCCAAACATTTTAGAGAAGTTCATTTTGGAGGAAATTGGACTGCTTCTAACCTACAAGATACTTTAAACGATATTTCATACGAACAAGCGACAACGAAAGTGCCGAATTTGAATACGATTTTGATACTCACTTATCATATTCATTATTATGTAGCCGCAGTTTTGAAAGTGTTTGAAGGAGAAGATTTACAGGCAAAAGATGCGCATAGTTTTGATCATCCGAATATTACTTCGCAAGTAGCATGGGAAGCTTTTAGAACGAAAGTATTAAACGATGCAGCAACCTTTGCAGCTCATTTAGACAAGTTGCCTGAAGATTGTTTTGACCAACCGTTTACCGATGAAAAATACGGAAGTTATTACCGAAATATGCACGGAATTATTGAACATACACACTATCATTTGGGACAGATTTCTTTGTTAAAGAAGTTGGTTTAGCATCTCAACTCCGCTCAATGTGGCAGGTTATGGGTTTTGAATTCAATATTTTTATTTCAACAACTTCATACGCTATTATCATTATTAGATAAATTGTTTTGAATCGTTTATCTTTCAACAGTTAAAAAATCTAAATTTACTAAATGCCAAATTTTGCACGAATATTTATATGTATAATATTGTGCTGTACTGCGAAAGCGTACGGACAATTGGGCGATTTGGCGCGCATAGATTATACGTACATTCCAAATGCAAAATCAGACATTGAATATTCAAGATTTCGCGCGTTATTTAATTACCCAATTAAGTTAAAAGATGATGATACGTATTTATTTTTAGGACTCGATTATAGTAATATTCATTTAAAATCGGAAGTAGAGTTTCCTTTTGACACAAGAGATTTGAACGATTTTCAATTGCTCGATTTTAGTATTGGCTACACAACTCCTTTGAGAAATAATTGGCGATTGGGTATCCGATTCCAACCAGGTTTTAGCACCAATTTAGTGGCGGATGCACTGAGTATTAAAGATGTTGTCCTTTCGGGAACAGTAGTTTTTATTAAGAAAGGAAAAGTATATAATGGAAAATCGCAAAAATTGGTTTTAGGTGTTACCTACGCTGGAAATTCTGGATTTAATTTCCCATTGCCTTTTGTGAGTTTTTATAGAAAATTTCGTCCAAACTGGTCGTATAACCTTGGAGTTCCAAAAACAAATTTACAATATCATTTTTCAACAAAACATCGATTAAAATCTTTTGCACAATTAGATGGTTTTACGTCTAATTTGCAGCGCGAAGTTCCTATTATTAATGGAGAAGCGGCAAAAACCATCAATATGTCGTTGATTTTATCAGGCTTGCAATACGAATATTATTTTACAAAACAATTGCAGTTTTATGCGCGTGCTGCCTATATTTTTTCACTTAATAACGAATTGCGAAATGAGCGTAGAGAAACTATTTTTTCATTGGATAATCAGGCAAAAATCTACCTTAGAACAGGAATTAAGTTTAAGATTTGACAAAAAAAGTGAACCGAAGCCCACTTTTTTTTATAATTTCTAACCTGGATTACAACCTGCAGTTCCATGCACACTACCACATGGTGAATAACAAGAAGCATATTCACTGTACTTGCACCAATCACCCACAGATTCTTTCATATACGTATGGCATTTTTGATTTGTAGAAACCATTCCTCCAGAAATTTGTCCTATTTCAAATTGAGATATCTTTTGCTTGTTTAGACGCAATGCGTTCAAATTTTGTTTTTTCATTATGTAATATTTTAAGTTTATACCTATTAGGGAAAAAACTCAATATTCATTACCCAATAATCTTGAAAAACCTAAAAACAGCATTTTATTTAATAGCTTCTGTATTAGTATTATTAATTATTGTTGTTACAACAGTTTTTACTCTTTAGTAGTGCAAGCCTAAACTTTCATCAAAAAGGTTGTTTTTCGCTTAAATATTTCCAATAGCGCTTTGGAACATGTTGTACATGCAGTACCCTATTTTTTCGCGATTCAATATTGGTACTTTTAAAATAATTTTGCCATAATTCTTGAAAATCGAATTCTTCTTTGGCAAAAAAATCTTTGGAGGTTTTCGTAAAATCAAAATGCTTTGGAAAGTCCATTATAATGGTTTCCACTTGCGTGAGATTGTAATACAGACCAAAATTTCGTTTGATATCATAAATCACCCATTTTTGATCAGCATAGCGCGATTTGAAATGTTTGGCTATTAATGGCAATACGTTAAAATCTGGTTCAATATTCGAAAAATACAAATCATCTTTCGTTAGCTTGAAACGCACAAAAGCTTCCATACGATGTTTTTCACGACCGACACTTTTGGTAATTTTAGATAGCTTTAAAACCGTAGGATTGGAAAAGTCTTTTTCTATATTTTGTTGCGAAGCAAATACTTGCTTTATGTAGTTTAACAATAGGTTTTCAACCGAATTTAATTCGCTTAGAAACGTATAATATACTTGATTTCGTCCAAACGAAGTCATTTTTTTTTTGAGTCCGTTCCAAACGCGATCTGCCTGTGCTTTATTGGTGATTACTTCTTCGTTTTCACCAAAAAATGAAGATTGCACAGTTCCAACTTTCTGAATATCAACCTGTATTAGTTTTTCTTCATATACTTTAAAAACTGCGCTTAAAAAACCTTCAAACGAACCATCATACACCAAAACTCTTTGCATTATCCAAATAGATTTAATTGGTTACTTGTGGCATTTCTGAACTTACTTTTTGAGTTTTGAAGAATGAATCCTTTGATTTTTTCAGGTTCTAAATCGCGAGTTTCAAATTGATTTGAATTGCACACTATAAAATATTTGGCTCTGTTGAGTGCAACCCCTAAATTTTTTAAGTGTTCCCAAGTGAGTTGACGAAATTTTCGTGCGTTTAGTATTTTGTATACAGAAGTCATTCCCAAACCTGGCACACGTGCCAACATGCGTTTGTCGGCTGTGTTTACATCTACCGGAAATTCATGCATATTTCGCAATGCCCACGAAAGTTTTGGATCAATATCTAAGTCTAAATGTTGATGTGTTTCATTGACAATTTCATTGACATGAAAACCGTAAAATCGCATTAACCAATCGGTTTGATACAATCTATTTTCACGCAACATAGGCACTTCACTTCCTATTTGCGGCAAACGGCTGTCGTAACTTATTGGGACATATCCGGAATAATAAACTCGTTTTAGATTGAACTTTTTGTAAAAGAAATTGGAAGCCGTCATAATTTGATAATCATTTTCGCCACTTGCACCAATAATCATTTGTGTACTTTGTCCGGCTGGCGCATATTTTGGCGTGCTTCGTATGATTTTTTTCTCTGCTTTGTATTGAATGATTTCATTTTTCACCTTTTTCATCGGTTTGATGAAATCTTCACGATTTTTATCGGGCGCAAGTCGTTTCAAGCCTTCTCGTGTTGGAATTTCGATATTTACGCTCAATCTGTCTGCATATAAACCTGCTTCTCGCATGAGTTCATCGGAAGCGCCAGGAATTGATTTGAGATGAATGTATCCGTTAAAATTTTCTTCCAAACGCAGTTTTTTAGCTACTGAGACCAAACGTTCCATAGTATAATCTGCATTTTTGAAAATTCCTGAACTTAAAAATAGTCCTTCAATATAGTTTCTACGGTAAAAATTGATGGTTAAATCGACTACTTCTTGCTCTTTAAAAGCTGCACGTTTGATGTCGTTGCTTTTTCGTGTGACACAATAGGCACAATCAAAAATACAGTGATTTGTCAATAGAATTTTCAGCAAAGAAACACAACGTCCATCTTCTGTGTATGTATGACAAATTCCCATGCCAGTTGCATCGCCCAAACCTTTGTTTTTGTTGGTTCGATTGCTTCCGCTAGATGAACAGGAAACATCGTATTTGGCAGCATCTGCTAGAATGTTTAGTTTTTCTTTAATTCGTTCAAACGACATGAAAGTTTCTCTTTTGTATTAAAAATTAGTGTCCTACAACTTCAAACAAATATAACATTTTACAGACAGTATTAAAACAAATGTTTTATATTTTCTGTTAAATGTTTCACTCCTTAGCAAGCTTTATTAAATTCGGCTTTGTAATTGCTTTAGAATCAATATTTACGGAATAGTTATTGAGAGATTCATCATCTATACAATAACATTAAAACCATTTTAGCTTATGAGAAAATATGTGCTTTTATTATTGTTCTTAACAAGTTTGGTAGCTACATCAGTGGCATCAACTAAATTTACTACTGAAAAAACTTTTTGTGACGGCTGGGAAGAAGGTTATAAAGCTGGCTTTTCATATCACAATATTCAAAATCGTAGAATCGAACCTATTTTTACAACTCCAATTTGTCCAATTCCTAAAATTGGTTTTGAAAACTATCAAGTTGGATATAATAGAGGTTTATTGGCTGGGAAAAAGAAATTTGAGAAGAGAAACCCAGACCTTACTACTTCTAGAAATTGAGATCCTAAAAAAGCTGTCTAAAAAATTATAAGTTCGTCAAACCGAATCAAATTCGATTTCGCATAACAGTTGAAAATTAGCTTTATGAGATTCTGGATCAAGTCCAGAATGACGTTTTTTAAAACTTTTTAGACAGCCTATCTATCTTTTATAAGAATACACAAATTCTGTTGATGCACCTTGAAGCACGATCGATAAAAAAGCAATCAGAACGACGCACACAACCTACAGGAAATTGAATTCCTCCGTTGATACTTTCTTGTTCTTTTTTGTCTAATTTTTGTACTCCGTTGAGATTTAAAATTGATTTTAACATGATTATAAGTTTTTGATTATGGCAGAAATTATCATTTTTAATGCTAAACCTTTTACGGGAATACCGTATTTAACATTTTATAAAATTTAGCATCAAAAAATCTTCAATTAAAAAACTGTAGTTTAATACTTATCTCATATTGTCAAAATTTAATTGAAATATTGTAAAATGATGATACTATTAAAATGAAAAATATTTCATTCGTTTTTAAGTTAAACTGAAATGAACAAAAAGTTTATAAAAATTAAAGTTAGTATATCTCTACGATAAACATAAAAGTATCATTAACTCTGTTTCGCATGTTTGGCATGGGTTTGTTGAGTACAATTCTTGGTAATACTTTTTGCACCACAAATGTTTGTTTGCAAATTGATGGTTTTTGTGGATCAAAGGAAAGGCCTTCTGTATTTCTTGGATTTAATCGTTGAGGAAAAAAATAAATACGTTGTCCAACTCTAGGTTTTTCTCCTACAATTTGAATTTGATCTCCATATCTTACAATGGCTTTGGCTATTGTTCCACCTCTTCTTGCCTTAAAAGCAGCTGTATTTGTGTTTTTTGGCCATGCATTTCCTGAACTTGCATTTCCTGAGTTTGTATTTCCTGAACTAGTATTTGAATTTATTCTTTGTTTTACTTCAATAGGTTGCCAAGTAATTCTTGCGCTTAGTGCACCTGATTGTATTAAAGATGTTTTGCTCAGTGTGCCAGCAGTTCCAACAAATAGTAAAGATGCATTGTTTTGTATTATAATGCGTCCATCTTGTAATTTAATTACTCTCCAAAGTGCTCCACTACCAGGTGTATTTGTTTGTCTTATTGATGATCCTTTTCGGGTTTTCCCATAACTAGCAAGAAACATTTTAGAATCTCGGTTTAGCAATCTGTACAATCCATTTCCTTGTGAAACAAATTTCCAATGTCCTCCAGTACCAACGATTTGTTTTACCACCATTACTGCTCCTGTTTTTTTGTTTCCGTTATTGGCTATTTTGCCTTTATTGTTTCCATTTTCAAGTTGATACCACACATTTGCTTTTATTAATGTTTGTCCTTGTATGGATAAGGTAAAACAAATAAATAATCCAAAGAGAAATATGTTTTTTTTCATGATCTGACTTTTGTTAAGTTAATGTGTTTTCACTTGTAATTATACTATTTTTTTACTTATATGAAATTTATACTGTTGAAATGTTAGAAAATCAGATAAGTGTTTTATATGCAAACCAAGAGTAAAAACACCTCTACTAAAATAATGCTTAATACCTCATTATCTTTATCTTAAGTAAATTAATAATCAAAAAAAACCTTCTTGAAAAATCAAGAAGGTTTCATATATTTTGAAGATTATCTATTTTTAGTCTTCTAAAAAATCTTTTAGAATCTGTTTCAAAATTATGATATCATTTTCTGTATTTCGGATCAATTTATCGTTTTCATTACATTGAAACTGTGCAAAATTAATTTTCATATAACGGAACTTTTTATTGAGAACAGCTTCTTTTTTGAGTTCATCATAGTATTTTATTTGAGTGATACGCGCTTGTTCTTTTTCGTCTAAGTCTTCAAAGTTTTTCTCTTTTTGAAAGAACTCAATGACTAATTTTAATTCTTGATAATACGCGTCTAAAGGTAGTTTTGTGCGTCCTTTTCCTCTTTTGTGTAGATTTCCAACTAAGGTGTCAAATGTATGTTTTCTGGATGCTTTTTTGTCTAGCAATTCATCACACAAATTTAATAGATAGTTTTCATCACTATTTTTAATATCTAGTAAGCGCTGTTCTTTTTTACTGATTTCAGGAATGACTTCTTTTGGCGTGTATTTTTTTCCTTCTCGCACTAAATACCAATAAGTATTTTCCGTTTTTCTTTCAGCATGTACAGCAGGTATTTTATCTAGTTCCGATTGCTTGTCTAATTTTCTAAGTACTTTACGTAGCGGAAATCCTTTTTTTACATCTTTTTCAAAGATACCAGCTTCAACTAATGCTGGCATGATTGTTTTTACAGGAATCCAATCAACAGTTGTATTGGTTTCAAAATACTGCGTTATTACTTCATTTACCTTTGCTATATTTTCATCAGTCATACCTAGTGTATTTTACCTTTTTACTTTAGAATGCATTCATAAGATCGTTTTAAATAACTCCTTTTCATGCTTATTTTATGGGTACAAATGTACTGTATTTTGATTTCTTACTACTTATATATTACGGTAAATTATATGTGTAAATACACGTTAGGTATTTCTTTCTAAAGAAAAAATAAAAACCTTATATATACTTGTCTTTTCTTTCTAATTCACTAAATAACTTCGCTTTTTAAAAAGATATATCTGTCATTGAAAAACTAGCTTAAAGAACTACATATTTTTATGTAAATAGTTCGATTTTTAATGTAAAAGGGAAAACACCTTAAAGAATCCGTATTTTAACTATTTGACAGTTAATTAAATATAAATTTAGTAATAAAAACCAATAGCGTCCTAAACGTTTAAAAAAGAGAAAGGGAATTTTGTTCCTCAAAGTTATCTTTGTGGTGCACCACAAAAAAATCTTTCTCCGATGATAAACATAACTTTGTTTTCTCAAATAATCACAAAATTAGATCGTTCAAAATTCAAGAAATTAGTTAAACTGCGTCAAACAGATAAGCATCAAAAGGGTTTTGACAGTTGGTCACATTTAGTTTCTATGCTATTTTGTCAATTTGCTAAAAGTCAATCTATACGAGATATTAGTAATGGTTTGCGCTCCGCAACAGGTAATTTGAATCATTTAGGGATGCACAAATCTCCCTCAAAATCCACATTGAGTTATCAAAACAAAAATAGGAGTTGGGAACTTTTTAGAGATTACTATTATAGTTTGCTAGAAAGTTTAGGACAGCAGTCTCAAATGAAACGTACAAAATTCAAGATAAAGTCAAAAATATTTTTATTGGATGCTACCACGATAAGCCTTTGTCTAAGTTTATTTGATTGGGCAAAATACAAGACTAAAAAAGGTGCAATAAAAATGCATACCCTACTTGATTATGACGGACACTTACCTTCTTATGTCAATATAACCGATGGTAAAACAACAGATAACAAAGGCGCTTACGATATTCCGCTACTGAAAGGAAGTATTATTGTTGCTGATAGATTTTATAACGATTTCTCCTTACTTAATGTTTGGGACAGCAATGATGTCTATTTTGTGGTTAGGCACAAAAAAAATATCAAATTTAACAGCGTCAAAGAATTAGAACTGCCAGAGAATAGGCATCAACAAGTTTTAAAAGATGAGATTATTGAACTTACGGGGCTTAAAACAAAACAGAAATATCGCAAAAGACTACGTAGAGTTGCTTTATGGGACGATAAAAACCAGCAAACCATTGAGGTTATTACCAATCAAATGTCTTGGACAGCAAACACTATAACCCAACTCTATAAGGCTAGATGGGAAGTCGAAATCTTTTTTAGAGACATCAAACAGCAATTACATATAAAATCGTTCATTGGAACAACTCAAAATGCTGTGATGATACAAATTTGGACAGCACTAATAACAATTCTTATCCTCAAAGCTTTGAAAACGCAAGCAAAACACCCTTGGTACTTGTCTAATTTAGTAGCTTTTATTAGGCTTAATCTATTTGTAAAAGTAGATTTATATAAATGGCTCGATAATCCATTTAATAAGGAACAACCGCCTCCAGATAAATATGTACAAGGGGTTCTTTTTTGAAAAAACATAAAACACTAGTGCTAGACCAATGAATCTAGTGAATATATTATATTCTAAAAACGTTTAGGACAGGATTGTTTTTCAACCGTAATCAATGCTTTTTGTTCGGCAACATTATCTTGCAACATTGCAGTGAAAGTACCGCGTAAATCGCGCTTCATCAAAAATGGTACAGCAGCTTCGTTTACAGGTATAAATGGCAATTCAACATTGTTATACGTCCAAGATGAAGTTGTAAAATGAGTTGTGTTTCCAGGGAAAACAGC
>NZ_JBGCDL010000286.1:0-27405 GCF_045105435.1 Kordia sp.
AAAGGAGAAACTCAAAACACAAATTGTAGCGTACTACGAAGCATTTAAAAATAAACAATTGCAAGTTTTTCCAATCGGATTACAGAAATATTCGCGCAAAGCGTTGACAGGAAAGTTGGCTGAGGTTTTAAAATCGTTTTAAATTTATTTACTATAGTAATAGTAGAGATTTTTGTTACATATAGGAACCATAATTATGAAATGGGAAATAATTAAAGAACATAAAAGAGAATATGCTGATACGTCCTACTGCCTAAAAGCAATAAGAAACGTAAAAGAAGGAACGCTTATCTTAAAAATCGATTGGGTTGAAAATTTCATGTATAATTTATCAGTTTATTTACATACAAAAAATACTGGTTTTAAGTCTATTTTTAAAAAGGTATCGAAGCGTTATATTTATGGGCATTTGGTTTTTGAAAATGATCGTATTGAAAAGTATGGGCATCAAATAATGAGAATTACGGATGAATCACCTATGCGTAAAATTAAAAGGTTGAACGAACTTCAAAAAGATAGTGTCTTGAATTGGAACCTATTTGATAAGTATAATGTAGAAATTAAAACAGAGTTACCCGAAAATATTTAATTATAAAAATACACATCGCTTGGTAGAATTCATTACTTCTTTGTATGCAAAACCAAGCAATTTACTATTGTTTAATTTTCTAGGAAAATTTCTCGAACTCAAACTCAAATTTAGCACATAAAAAAACCTCACTCAATTTTTACATCAAGTAAGGTTTCATTTTTATAAGAAACAACTAATTTTTAATTTCTTTTTCTTGAACTTCTCTGTCTGCTATTTGTAGCTTTCTTTTGAGAAGAACGATTTGAACGTTTTGTTGCTGAACTTCTGTTAGAAGAACGACTCTTAGATCGTGTTGCTCTTGAAGAATTACTTCTTTGTGGCTTTGTCGCTTTTCTATTATTCGATCTGCTATTGCTACGTACCGCGTTGTTATTTCGCGTATTTCTTGTAGCTCTTACATCTTTTGTATTGCGTGAGTTACTGCGAGTTGCTCTTGTATTGTTACGCGTAGTATTACTACGTGTTGCTCTTGTGCTATTACTTGAGTTACCGCGTGTTGCTCTCGTATTGTTTCTTGTTGTATTAGAACGAACACTGTTGTTATTTTGCGATCTTGTATTTCCGCGCTCAATACGTGTGTTGTTGTTATTGCTACTGCGAACGCCACCTAATCTTGAGTTGTCACGTGTGTTTCGTGTCGTGCTTCTTACATCATTACGAGTCGATCGTGTGTTTTGACTTCTCGTATTGTTACGTGTTGCCGAACGTGTATTCTGATTTCTCGTAGCACGTGTTGTATTTGTACGTGTTACTGTTCTACGTGTGTTGTATACTGCAGCATCATTTCTGCGTGTTACTCTACGATCGTTTCTGTAAACGCCTCTTCGGTTTGTATTTACACGTGCAGTACTGTGGTATACATGTCCAACTCTTGCTCTAGCATACGTGTATCGGAAGTTATTTCTATACGGGTTACAGAAAGTGTAACGAATTGGTGTATAAAATCTTCTATATGGATTTACGCTTACTAGACAGAAGTTAACTCTTGGTCTAAAGAAAACAGTATTGTAATATGCTGTATTTCGGTAAACTCTGTTAAATGGATTAATGAATCCTCTCGTGTGAGAAAAGCGAGCGAAAGAATCATAATATATAAACAATCCGCCAACTTGTACCAAGCTTCCAAAGTTGTTATAGTTTAAGTTTACTTGTCCAATTCTGTATACTCTACCATAGTAGTCGTAAAAAATTGGTGTGTTTTCAACTTGGATAATTGCGCCGTAATCGTCATACTGAACATACGGATTGTAATCAAATCCAGAGTTAAAAGAAATATTTAGGTCGCCAACATTTACATTGGCATTTATATTTGAGTGCAAACGATTGATAAAAAAATCAAATTCTCCATCATTATACACTGAAAACGTAATTCCACCTTCAACGAATGAAAATGCTTCGTTAGCTAAAAATGAATTAGTTGTTGTTGTGTTCGTCGGTTTTGCTTCAACAGTATTAACTGTCAAGAAAAACAATCCTATAAGTGTAATGAGTATTTTTTTCATAACATACGATTTTAATATTCAATTAATAGTAACCAAACAGCGTGCCAAAAAAATGAAAGAGTCGTATTACATTAAGAAAAAGTTATGTTTACAACGAGTTTATTAACTGATGTAAAGTATGGTTTTGCCATACTTTAAAGTACTTACAAATACCTACTTTAGCTACTTCATATAGTAGTGCTAGTGACCGTGTATGTAAATTACATAAAGAAGTTAGTTATAATCGTTTGATATAATGAATTTTGTAGTTTAGTTGGCTTTATGTCTTTTAATTATGCGCAAACGGCGAAGAAATAATTGGAGCGTTTTCTTTATACTATAAAAAAATAACCTCGTGATTCTAAACAGATTCACGAGGTTTTATGATTTTAGGAATTAATACGAATTATTTTCCTTTTATAAACTTCTTTTGTTTTCCTTTATTTTTATAATAATATAGATCTTCATCATGTGCAGGTACATTGTGTCCGTTACCATAGTAATCATCATTTCCTTGTCCATTTCCATAAGCTACAGTATTTACAATTGGTTTTACATTTCCAATTTGTCTAATCAATCTGCCTCTCAAATTATACTTTAAACGCAAACCACCAATTTGTTTTAATTTTCCATGTCTGTTGTGGTAACGCATATAAATAGATCCAATTCTTTTTACTCTACCAAAACGGTCATAATTGATAAAAAGATTTCCAATTCTTCGAACTCTTCCGTTGTTGTCATGTTCCACTCTCACACCAATATTTCTAGTGTTTCTAACGTTTCCTCTCGTTCGTACTCTTGGCGCACCAAAGGTTCTGTTTACAGCGTTTCTTCGTCCTCTTCTGTAGTTGACAGGATGTGTATTAAAATCGAATTCTCCATTTAGGAAAACGAAAAATTCAACACCTCGTTCTACAAACTGAATTGGTTGTGCATAACGATAGCGATTGGTTAACCCGTTTTCGCTTCCGTTTGTTTGGTCGCTAATTACATTTGCTTGTGTAGTTGTTACACTTAGTAACAATCCTACGAATAAAAGATAATAATTTTTCATATTTTGTACTTTTAGGGTTATGCCTACTCGTAAGCTTTTCGGCGTGCGCTATTTGCTATTAGTAAAACCAATTTCGTGCCAAAAATACAACTAATTGAAAGTTAGAGCTTTAGAAGGTGTTTTGAATTACGTTTTTTTGCCTATCTTCCCAGTTGAAAGTTTGAAATTGTAACTTTTTTTAATTTTTTTGGTCAGATGAACTGATTGCGTTTTACACATAATTTATATGAAAAAGAAAAAAATAAGCTTAAATAATCCGTGGTTTGTCACGCTCATTTCTACCATGATTGGTATTATTTCCGGATTGTATATTACGAGTTATTTTGAAAATGACAGATTGCATAATGCAAAAGAAAATGCATTGCAACAAGTAGAAAATGAATTGAAAGAAAATCAAATATTGCTGAAAGATTTTAATGAAAAATTAAATAAAAAACATAAACCTGTAGGTGTTTTGTTGTCAAAAATAGACGATGAAATGAATCTTATTATTCACAAAGATTCTTTAGAAAGTTTTAAATCAAAGACAAGTAAAGTCTTTCACTATACTTCTTTCACTGCTGTAGATGCAACGCAGATTAAATTACACGGAAGTTTTGATTTTAAAATTGAAGCGGGTTTGATGGGCAAAAAATTATCGAGTATCGTGTGGAATTCCTATAAGCAAACGAACTATTTATCAATTACCAGTTTTAAGTGTCTGACCGATATTGAAACGTTTTATGAATTACAAGAAGAAGTAAATGTACAAACAGCTACTTGGAAAAAAGAGTTTTACCAAGCAGGTCTTATTGGAAATAAGCAAGCTGTAAAAAAGTTTATGTATGCATGGGAAATGCTTCTTTTGCAACAAAAACTATTATTAGATTATTATGGATTTATTGATGAGGTACTTGCCAAATGTAAATAGATTTTAGCATATTTGCATTGCCAGAATAACCAACCAAACTATATGTCAGCCGAAAAGAAACAGTGCCCTAACTGTAATTATCAACTCACACAGTATCATAATTTTTGCCCGAATTGCGGTCAAAAAGTAGATGATAAACTCAGCATGCGTGTGTTGTTTCATAACACGGTAATGAATTACTTTTCGGTAGATGCACGTTTTTTTAGAAGCTTTATTCCTTTACTCATACGACCAGGATATTTGGCTAAAAAGTTTGTATCAGGAAAACGCTTAATGTACTTACATCCTGCACAATTTTACTTGTTTTCGTCAATTGTATTTTTCTTTATTTTCTCCATTTCAACGAGAGTTACACTGCAAGAGTTTGAAGATGGTATTGGTGCTTCTTTAAGAAAAAAAAAATTAGCGAGAGCAAAAAACGAAAGTATTCACGATTCTATAAAAGATGTTTTATTAGTAGATTTATTAGCGACAGGCGGAAAGGATACATTGATCTTGAAGAAATTGACAAATCACTTTTACAACGATAGTGAGCAACCACCAGACAGTTTCAAAAGTGATTCTACGAAAGTGCCTAAAAAAAGACAAAGAAATAAAAATATACAAGGAACAGTTTTTGGCTATGAATTTGACACTAGAAAACTCGATTCATTGAATTCAGCTGGCGCCAGCATGGATGTAAAACTCAAAACATTGTTTGGGGAAAAAGAATCGAAAGAATGGTTTCCTAGGCTTTTTGGAAAACAACTTATAAAGTTTCGTGAAAAGCTAGGAGATGGAATTACAAAAGTATTCATGGATACCATTCCAATCTCAATGTTTTTCCTAATTCCAATTTTTGCTTTATTACTAAAACTATTCTATAGAAAACGTGGACGATTTGCGCATCACATGGTATTTAGTTTCTACTATTTTGCCTTTATGTTTTTAGCTGTTAGTATTATTATTGTGACAAATTTTATTGTAGATATTCCTTATTGGATTGATGTTACGTTAATTCTGTCCATGTTTATTTATTTACTCATCAGTATAAAACATTTCTACGAACAACGCTATATACGCACGTTCTTTAAAACGCTACTTTTAACATTTATATATCTCATATTTGTGGTGCCAGTTACATTTGTTATACTTTCTTTAGTATCATTTCTTACCTATTAAAACCGTTTATCGTTCTTTAATTAACGCGAGTTTGATATAAATACATTTGTATATGTTTGATTTTTAATAGTATCCGATTAATTTTTAAATCGAGCATTATTGATCATTTCTACATTAATATACCTACTATTTGTAGTGCCAGTTACTTTTGTAATGTTGTGGGTAGTGTCGTTTTTTTGTATTAACAGATATCTTTTAAAAAATAAGCTGTACTAAAATTCGTGTAATTTTTGAAGAATAATTGTGGTTTTTCTAGAAATGATGGTATCTTGTAGCTGATTATTAACTACATACCATTATTTATGAAAATAAAATTACTCTTACCTTTTTTACTTATCTGTAAAATATCCTTTTCTCAAATGACCATAAGCGAAGGATTTACGATACAAGAACTCATTCAAGATCAATTTATAGGAAACCCTAACTTTCCAGCATTTAATTTTACTTCAACGAGTGCACAAGACTACGGTACCATTAGTAGCATTGGCTATTTTTATGCAAACGGTACTGATATTGCTTTTGATGAAGGTTTAGTCCTGTCAACAGGAAATGTGCTGAATGTGCCAGGAGAAAACACAACTAACCTAATGGATGGAACTACAGGTTGGATAGGTGATGACGATTTAGAAACGTTCACAGCTACAACCGATACGTATAATGCAACCTCAATAGAGTTTGATTTTATAGCAACTGTTCCCATGATTAGTTTAGATTTTATCTTAGCTTCTGAAGAATACGGATTCTATGAATGTAATTTTGGAGATACTTTTGCGTTTTTATTAACAGATTCAAGTACTGGAGTTACAACAAATATTGCATTAGTTCCAGGAACAACAACTCCAATATCTATATTGAATGTTCGTGGTGGAGACAATTCCAATTGCAACGCAGTAAACGAAGACTATTTTCATAGGTATAATTATACTGTGGCAGATGCAAATATTCCATCGATACCAGCAGAAGATTCTCCAATTAATTTTAATGGAGAAACAACCGTTTTTATGCTTGTTGAAGATTTAGTAATTGGACATACATACCATCTTAAAATAGTAACTGCCGATCATTTAGACGCTGCCTTTGATAGTGCATTATTTATAAGAAATAGCTCTTTTGGTGCTTTTCCAACAATTATTAATGAGCCAGAAAATATTATAATAAATGACGAAGATGACGATGGAACCGAAACATTTGATTTGACAATGTTTGAAGATCAAATGTTAGGCGATACAATAGATACTACAGTGTATTCTTTTGACTTTACATATCATTTATCACTAGCAGATGCTAAAAGTGGTGTAAATGCCATAGCAAACCCTGAAGCCTACACAAATACAGCCGATTTACAAGAAATTCATGTGCGCATGCAAAATAGCTATACAGGAACAGGAATTACTACGAGTTTTAGAATTACAATTGATGCCGAATTATTAAGTACACCAGATTTTCAATCAGATGATTTTATCATTTACCCAAATCCTGTGGTAGATAAATTAACGATTGACACTTCAAAAGTTGCGTTTGAAACGATTCAAGTATTTAATATGAATGGACAATTGATTCAAACAAAAACTGAAACTACAAATGGTTTTGTTACGATTGATTTTTCAAATTTAGAAAGCGGCGTTTACTTCCTTAATATTAATACAAGCAAAGGAAAAGTTTACAAGCGAGTTGTTAAATAAATACATCACAATCATAACGTGATAGAAATAAAAAATCCCAACAAGTCAATGTTGGGATTTTCTGTTTTATAAGAGTATATTTTTTAAATTATAACTTCTCCTTTAAATACTTTCCTGTAAACGATTTTTTATTTTTTACAACTTCTTCAGGTGTTCCTGATGCAACAAGTGTTCCACCATTTTTTCCTCCGCCAGGACCTAAATCAATGATGTAATCGGCACATTTGATGAGTTCAATATTATGTTCTACCACAATGATAGAATGTCCTTTTTCAATTAATGCATCAAAGGAAGTGAGTAGCTTTTTAATATCATGGAAATGCAATCCTGTCGTGGGTTCATCAAAAATAAACAAGGCTTTTTCTTTAGTATTTCCTTTCACTAAAAATGAAGCAAGTTTTATACGTTGCGCTTCTCCACCAGAAAGCGTAGAAGAACTTTGTCCTAAAGTAACATAACCCAAACCAACATCTTGCAAAGGTTTTAATTTACGGTATATCTTTTTCTGTTCGTGTTTGGTAAAGAAATCCATCGCGTCGTCAAGCGTCATGGTTAAAATATCATCGATATTTTTTCCTTCGTACGCAACTTCAAGCACTTCTTTCTTAAAACGTTTTCCGCCGCATGTTTCACATTCCAAATGCACATCTGCCATAAACTGCATTTCAATCGTTACTTGTCCTTCACCTTTGCAGGTTTCACAACGACCGCCATCTACATTAAACGAAAAATGTTTGGTTTTGTAGTTTCTAATTTTAGATAATTTCTGACTCGCATACAACGCTCTAATATCATCATACGCTTTTATATAGGTCACAGGATTTGATCGTGAAGAACGTCCAATCGGATTCTGATCTACAAATTCAATATGCTTTACCGTACTATATTTTCCGCCTAATTTGGTAAACTGACCTGGTTTTTCACCGTAACCGCCAGTTTCTTTCAGCATAGAAGGATATAATATCTTTTTGACTAATGAACTTTTTCCACTTCCAGAAACGCCTGTTACAACGGTAAGCATGTTCAGCGGAAATGTCACGTCAATATTCTTTAAATTATTTTCACGTGCGCCAATAATATCAATATACTGATTGGAAGTCCTACGTTTTTGCGGGACTTCAATTTTCATTGATTCGTTGAGGTATTTTGCTGTGAGTGAATCTGCTTTTAAAATAGCTTCGTAATCGCCAAACGCCACTACATGTCCACCATGTGTTCCTGCTTCGGGACCAATATCAATAATTTCGTCTGCTGCGCGCATAATGTCTTCGTCATGTTCTACAACAATTACGGTATTTCCTAAATCGCGTAATGACAATAATACTTCTATCAAACGTTCGCTATCTTTCGGATGCAGTCCAATACTAGGTTCATCCAAAATATACATAGAGCCGACCAAACTACTTCCAAGCGAAGTTGCCAAGTTGATGCGTTGCGATTCTCCACCAGAAAGTGAATTCGATTTTCGATTCAATGTTAAATAATCCAATCCTACATTCGTCAAAAACTGCAAACGATTCTTAATTTCTTTCAATAAACGTTTCGCAATTTGCTCATCGTGTTCATTCAGTTTCAATTCGTCAAAAAAGACAATCAATTCATTTAATGGCAAAACCACCAAGTCCGTAATTGTTTTTCCGCCAATTTTCACATGATTGGTTTCAGGACGTAAACGTTTCCCATCACAAACGGCACATTTCGTTTTTCCGCGGTAACGCGAAAGCATCACACGATTCTGAATTTTATAACTTTTTTCTTCTAGGAAAGCGAAAAACTGATGCAATCCTTCAAAATATTTATTTCCGTCCCAAACGAGTTTCTTCTGCGCTTCTGTCAGTTCAAACCAAGGTTTATGAATTGGAAAATCAAAATGATACGCATTATTTACCAATTCGTTTCTGTAATAGCTCATACTTTCACCACGCCAAGGAAAAATAGCGTTGTCATACACAGAAAGTCCTGTATTCGGAATTACTAAATCAGCGTCAATTCCGATCACATCGCCATAACCTTCACATTTTGGACAGGCGCCATACGGATTGTTAAAACTGAATAAATGGACATTTGGTTCCAAGAATTTCATGCCATCTAGCTCAAATTTATTACTAAAATGAACCGATTTTTTATCGCTAACAGTTTCAATATAACATTCGCCTTTTCCTTCAAAAAAAGCAGTTTGTACGGCATCTGCTAAGCGATTGTAAAAATCTTCATCATGCGAAACCACAATACGATCAATAACAAGTGAGAAATCTTCTGTAAAGTCTTCATTAATCTCATCAATTCGAAAAATTTCATTATTCTTTTGAATTCGCGCATATCCTTGTTGCGCCAATACTTTTATGGTGTGAAATGCACTTCGATCTTCTGGTACAGTGACAGGCGCAAGCAATAATAATTTGCTGCGTTCATCAAAGGTTTTTACATAATTAATAACATCCGTTACGGTATGTTTTTTTACTTCTTTGCCAGAAATAGGCGAGATGGTTTTTCCAATACGCGCATACAACAACTTTAAATAGTCATAAATTTCAGTAGTTGTTCCTACGGAAGAACGCGGATTTGTGGAGTTTACTTTTTGTTCAATGGCAATTGCAGGCGCAATTCCTTTAATATAATCTACTTTAGGTTTGTGCAAACGACCTAAAAACTGTCGCGCATACGAAGACAAACTTTCTACATAACGTCGTTGTCCTTCAGCATACAAGGTGTCAAAAGCCAAACTCGATTTTCCAGAACCTGAAAGTCCTGTAATCACAACCAATTTATTTCGCGGAATAACCACGTCAATATTTTTAAGGTTGTGCAGTTTTGCACCTTTTATAATGATGTTTTCTTTTGGATTTACCGTAGCGAGATCTTGTGTCATGTAAAAAAAATAATTGCAAAGATACTGCTTTTCATTGTCGAAATAAAATGATTTTGAAGGAATGCATTTTTTAGAAATATTACTTTTTGAGTGAATATTTCCTTTGTAATGACCGTTTTAGCGCAATAAATTCAGCGAAAATGTTAAAATATTGGATTTTATTTGCATTTTTTTAACGAATGTTGTTATATTTGAAAATCATTAATCAAATTCTACAAAAAATCTGCGTATAGCATAAAAGTACTTTTTTAAAAAAATCGGAACAATTATCAGCCTCGATAATTATTATATAAAAAAGTTAGTGTTATGGGACAGATCCTGCAAGATTCAGTATTGGTATCTAATTACATCAAAGGTGACGAATGTGCTTTAGGTACATTAATAGAACGTCACAAACAGCGTATATATAGCTTTATATACTCTAAAGTATTGGATAGAGATATTACAGAAGATATTTTTCAAGACACTTTTATCAAGGTCATTAGAACGTTGAAAAAAGGAAATTACAATGAAGAAGGAAAGTTTTTACCTTGGGTAATGCGTATTTCTCATAATTTAGTTATTGATCATTTTAGAAAGAATAATAGAATGCCAAAGTATGATAATAATGGCGATTTTAATATTTTCTCTGTTTTGAGTGATAATGACTTAAATGCGGAAAGCAGAATTATTAAAAATCAGGTAGAAACGGATGTTCGCCGTTTGGTAGATGAATTGCCAGCCGATCAAAAAGAAGTATTGCTAATGCGTATGTATCAAGATTTGAGTTTTAAAGAAATCTCAGAAAAAACAGGCGTTAGTATCAATACTGCCTTAGGTAGAATGCGTTATGCATTAATCAACCTAAGAAAGGTGATTGAAAAACATAACATAGTTTTAACAAATTGATACAATAAAAAATAAAACCATGCGTTGTTATTTTAAATAAAAAACCACCGCATGGCAAAAAATTACACTAAAAGTTCACCTGAAATGAAAAAAATGTTGCCTAAAAAGGAAACAATAAACTTCTTGCTGAACTATTCGAAAGCTTTAAGTGTTATTAATTACAAAAGGATGAAGTTTGAAACGCTTCTCAACTAAACTTTGGAAAAAAGACTCGTTAGCTGCGAGTCTTTTTCGCTTTTACTTCGCTTCACTTAATTCAATGATTAAAAAATTGAATGATTTAATATTTTTGACTTTTTTTCACCAACAGCAAAAAGAAGTTTAAGAGTTATAGGTTTAACAGTTTACGTTTTGATTTAAAAATCAGTGTAAACAACTTAACTGACAACGGAGCGCAGCGACCAACAGATAAGCATTGATACAAAGCTTAATATGTAAAACTCAAAATATACTATGAAAAAGCATTTTTAACCTTCAACCAATCACTTTTTCGCTTTTCGTTTCCAATAGTCATCAATCACCGTTTTTCTACCAATCGTTTTGGTAATAATATCGTTGTCCAAATCCCAACCACGCGCAGGCGAATATTCTCTACCGTACCATATAATTTGCAAATGTAAATCGTTCCATATTTCCTTTGGGAACAAACGTTTTGCGTCTTTTTCGGTCTGAACCACATTTTTTCCATTGGTTAAATTCCAACGATACATGAGTCTGTGAATATGCGTATCTACCGGAAATGCTGGAATTCCGAAGGCTTGACTTATGACAACACTTGCCGTTTTATGTCCAACAGCAGGCAATTCTTCTAAATCTTCTAAGTTTTGAGGAACTTTTCCGTTGTGTTTGTCAATTAAGATGTGCGACAAACCATGAATTCCTTTCGATTTCATTGGTGACAAGCCAACAGGTCGTATAATATCTCTAATTTCCTCAATACTCATTTTTATCATATCATACGGATTATCTGCTTTCGCGAATAATAACGGCGTAATCTGATTCACGCGCACATCCGTACTTTGTGCAGACATTAGCACAGCGATCAATAAAGTATACGGATCTTTATGATCGAGTGGAATCGGAATTTCAGGATAATATGCTTCTAAAGTATCAATAACAAACTGAACCTTTTCTTGTTTAGTCATTTTTCAGTATTTTTGGACAAAAATAATCAATAAAAATTTTGAATGCTATGAATACGCTAAAAATAGGAGATAAAGTACCCGATTTTACTGTAAATGATCAAGATGGAAACGCAGTTTCTTTATCAGATTTTGCAGGGAAAAAATTAATAGTTTTCTTTTATCCAAAAGCAAGCACGCCAGGTTGTACGGCAGAAGCATGTAATTTGAGAGACAATTATGCGGAATTACAAAGTCAAGGTTTTGAATTGTTAGGAGTAAGTGCCGATTCAGAGAAAAGGCAAACAAACTTTAAAAACAAATATGAATTTCCTTTTCCGCTTTTAGCTGATGAAAACAAAGAAGTAATTGAAGCTTTTGGCGTTTGGGGCGAAAAAAAATTTATGGGAAAAATCTATGATGGAATTCACCGAAAAACTTTCTTAGTCAATGGAGAAGGAGTTGTAAATCAGGTGATTGATAAAGTAAAAACGAAAGATCATGCAGCGCAGATTTTGGCGTTAGTGGAGTAATTTGATGATTAGAATTTCATTTGTCATTCCTGCGTAGGCAGGAATCTAAATTAGTTTTAAAGTAGATTCCGCATCAAGTGCGGAATGACAAATACAATATGTTTAGAAACTTATAAGACATTATAGAATTTACAACAGACTTTACAATTTTGTGAAGTCTGTTTTTTTTGATACGTCATTGCGAACAAAGTGAAGCAATCTGTTTCAAAAAATATTCAGTGTTTTTTTAGAAGCAGACTACCACGTCGCAAACTCCTCGTAGTGACGAATCAGAATTTAATTGGTAAAAACTGAGCGATCTATTTTCTTGATTCAATTTTCACTTCAACTCAATATAATCCAATTCCAATTGAAAAGCCTCTCGCTTCTTATTCCCAATCAAAAAACCAAGTTCTTCTATATAATTTGCTGAAAAGTTTCCAATATCCAATTTACGTCCGCGAAAACTAGGATATAAAGTGTTCAATGGAATTTTAATCGTTTCCCAATCGCCAGAAGTTTCAAAAGTTTTGGTGTACGTATGTTTGTCAGTAGCGTTTTGCTTGATGCGAATTTTATACGTTTTTCCATCACCTTTTAAGCGTATGACAAGTATCGTTTTCTCAGAAATAGCTGTATGTCCAATTTCATAACGAACTGAGGAGAAACCGCCATTATTTTCAAGCGAAACCATTCCTTTAAAAATTCCAAAACCGTCTTCATTCAGTGTAAACGTACTTTGCGACAATCCGCCCATAACGCCATCATTGACAACATACCATTTGGAAATGTTACTTTTTGCAGAAAATTTAAAAAGTGTCATCATTGTAAATTCGATCTAATTCATAAAAAAAGCTCCCGAAAAAGGAGCTTTATAGTATTATTTATTTTCTATCAATTCGTTTTGTGGTAGATATCCGAATAAGTTTTTCTCTTTAATAATTTCGGCAACTCCATCTGGCAGCATTTCTTCCCAGCCATCTTCATTATCGGCAATCATTTTTAATACCTTTCTGGAGAAAATATCTAAAATCTTATTATCAAAATCAAAAATATCAACCACTTTTCCGTTATACTTAAAGAATTTGTACAATTCTTTCATACGTGGATGTACTTTTAGGTTGTTACTATTTACCAATTCGCCTGTTTCCTTACGTTTCATTGGATATAAGTAAACTCGTAAATCCTTATAGAATAACTTACCGAACGCTTCTAAAATTCCACCGCTTAGTTTGCGATAGTATTTCTCATCAAAAATATCAACCAAGTTATTTACGCCCATAGTCAATGCCATGCGTTCTTTGGTATAATTAGAGAAATAATCTACTAAACGATAATATTCTTTAAAGTTAGAAATCATCACAGTTTGTCCAAGCGAACCGAGTAATTGTGCTCTGTCCATAAAATCTTGTTCATCAATTTCTCCTTCTGCACGCAGATTGGATAGTGTAATTTCAAACAAGACTACCGTTTTTTCTTCTTCTACTTTATTTTCACGAATAAAAATATCATACGATTTTTGATACATGTCCATATTTACTTTTGTCACAGGACGGAAACTTCCGCGAAGTGCCAAAACGTTCTTTTTGTATAATAAACGAGCAGGAAGAATATTATTTCCATCAGGGCCAAAAATAACGGCTTCTGTCATTCCGTTTTTCAACAGTTGTAAACTCATTAAGCGGTTATCAACGTCTTCAAACTGCGGTCCTGAAAAGTTAATCGTATCAATTTCAATCTTATCTTTATCAATATGATCGTACAGACTTATCAATAAACTTTTGGCGTCGTTGTGTTTGTAAAAAGCACCGTGAACCAAGTTTACGCCCATTGTTCCCAATGTTTCTTGCTGCAACTTTGCATCATTTTCTTGGAAACGAACGTGTAAAATAATTTCGTTGTATGCTTGAGATGGATCAATTTGATATTTGATTCCCATCCATCCGTGACCTTTGTACTTCTTTGCAAAATCGATCGTTGCTACTGTATTTGCATAACTAAAAAACATCTTATCAGGATGTTTGTCACGAGAAATACGCGCTTCAATCAAAGATATTTCATGCGAGAGCATTTTCTTTAAACGCGCTTCAGTTACATAGCGTCGATCGTTTTCAACACCATAAATGGCATCACTAAAATCTTTATCGTAAGCACTCATCGCTTTTGCAATAGTACCTGAAGCACCACCAGATCTAAAAAAGTGACGAACCGTTTCCTGCCCTGCACCAATTTCTGCGAATGTTCCGTAGATTTGACTGTTTAAGTTTATTCGTAATGCTTTCGCTTTAATGGAAGGTACATTTTCAATTACCTTATCACCTTTGTAGACAATAGCCATGCGTGGATAAATTTGTTTGATACAAAAATAAACATTCATTATTTTTTTGAACGAAATATTTGATGTTTTTTGTTAAATAAACAGTTAAATTTGAAGAATCGTCGGTAAAACACATCGATATGTATTCAAAACTGTCTAATTCTTAACAAATTATCAGCATTGGCTATGAAAGTAACTTTTTTAGGAACAGGTACTTCACAAGGTATTCCAATTATAGGAAGTGATCATCCTGTGTGTTTAAGTGATGATATGCGCGATAAACGTTTGCGCGTTTCTATTTTGATTTCTTGGGAAAATGCAACATATGTGATTGATTGTGGCCCCGATTTTAGACAGCAAATGCTACGCGCCAATTGCAAACAGATTGATGGTATTTTGTTTACACACGAACATGCCGATCATACCGCGGGATTAGATGATATTCGACCTTTTTATTTCCGACAAGGAGACATTCATACCTACGCACACAAACGCGTTTTTGGAGAATTAACCAGACGTTTCGATTATATTTTTGCCACAGAAAATAAATATCCAGGTGCGCCAGGCGTTATTCAGCATGAAGTAAAAAATAATCACTCTTTTACATTGGAAGGTGTACGAATTACACCAATTGATGCGTTACATTATAAGTTGCAAGTATTTGGCTATCGATTTGATGATTTTGCTTATTTGACAGATGTAAAAACGATGGCACAAGTCGAAAAAGAGAAACTAAAAGGTTTAAAAGTACTTGTGGTCAATGCATTGCGAATTCAGGAGCATATTTCACATTTCTCACTAGAAGAAGCGTTAGCATTTATTGCGGAAATTCAGCCAGAACGCGCCTACTTAACACACATTAGTCATTTGTTAGGTTTCCATGCAGAAGTTTCCAAAGAATTGCCAGAAAATGTATTTTTGGCGTACGATACCTTAACAATTACGATCTAAAATAACAGACCAATGAAAAATAAAATCTTACTATACGCTGTCATATTTTTGGCTTTACTTGCCATTTATCAATACGTAAGTATGAATAAAATGTACGAGCAGCAAAATGGTAAAATTGTAGATTTCCGTGAAAAGATTGATACGTTACAAAGCGATGTGAAAAAATACAAAGATTCAATGGATGTTCTTTACAATCAAAATGTAGATTTGCGCTATTTTTCGTTGGATAGTAACGGAGAAGCATTGGAATATTTTGATAATTACAATGTAAATTCGGAAAACCTTTCTCAAATTATTACAGATCTTATTTATGATAAAAATTCGGCTTCTGCCAACAATCCATTAGTTCCTTTTGATGGTACAGGCGGAAAATTTATGTCTGTAGATAAAGTAAAAGTTATCAATCACAAATGGATTATCTGTAGCTTTACTGACGGCGATTATTGGGGAGAAATGCTACTACGTTACGAACTAGATCAAAAGAAAAATATCACTTTTGAGTTGATTACGGAAGTTATTTACCCGAAGTATAAGGAGTAGATTTAATCTAAATCAAAAACTACTAGAGCAGGAATCATCAAAGGTCTATTATTAATCATAAATACAACCTCTAATTTCATTAGGGTATCTTGCTTTGTTTTTGGGTGAAATGTAATGTCAAAATGAGAACTAATTTGTTGCTTCAATAATAACTTTTTCTCAACTTCATTATTTTTCTTAACAACTTCATATACATCATATTTTGGTAATGTCCATTGTTCAGAAAACGCGAATCTGATCTTAGTTTTCTCGTTTACTTTAGGTTCTTTATGTAGAGGTTGACCTATTAGCATAGTGTTGTTTAACTTTTGCTCTAGATTAATTTTTAAAAAATCCTTTAAAATTGTTACTTGTTTTTGAAGGACTTCAATTTTATTTTCTAATTGGTGTACTTTATCGTCGTTACAAGAAGTGAAAAATACGACTACTAAAAAGGGAATACATACTATATTTAAGATACTTTTCATATCAAATCAATTCCTCCAACCAAGTCTTAAACGAATAAAAATTCTGCGGCGCTACACCATGTCCCACAGGATATTCTTCGTAGACATGATTCAAATTGTGTTCTTTCATAAATGGAGCAATTTCACGTGCTGCTGCAACAGGAATCACTTGGTCTTGACTTCCATGCGAACAGTAAAAATTCAAGTGATCGTATTTTTTATCATCACTTACATCAAAGATTCCATGATTCAAGTAACCACTTAATGCAATTACATTTTTTATCTTTTCAGGATGTGTAAACGCCACCGCATAACTCAAAATGGTTCCTTGACTAAAACCTAATAACGTAACATTCTCAGCATTTACAGGATAATTTTCAACAACTTCATCAATAAAATTGGCGACAATATCTCTCGATTCTATCGCTTGTTCGTCGTCACTTATTTTTTCGGTAGCTGTATAATGAATATCATACCACGAATATCCATATGGTTGTAAATCTCTTGGCGCACGTGCCGAAACCACAAATAAATGTTCGGGTAATTCTGCGGCAAACGAAAACAAATCTTCCTCATTACTTCCGTATCCATGTAACAAAATGATAACAGGCGCATTTTCTGTCGCGATTTTTGGAGTTCTGATTAAGTGCGTAAGTGATAATTTTTTAGTGTCCATGGTAGTGTGTGTTAAATAGATTTAAACCATTCTTGAAAGTAATCGCCAACAAGCGGAATTGGCGTGTAGTCTCGTTGTAAAGCATTTACAAAGCCAAATGCCCAAAGTACAACAAAAAATATAGTAAAAGGTAAGGCAACCAACCAGCCGCCAAAAAATCCAATAAAAATTGCAATGGTATATAATAGAAGGTTCAAGCCTAATGATTGGCGAATGTGCATCGTTGCAAAGCTGTTTTTACTTTCCTTATTCATCGCATACGCAATAATGACTCCGATAAGCGTAAAATAGGAAATCATAGCCATTTGTCTGCCAGCTTCTATTGTTTTTGAATCCATTACGAAACTATTTTCTGTTGATTATGAACAATTCCGTAAACAGTTCCTTTGAGTTGTTTTCCTAAAAAAGCACTGTTTTGAGAACTACTGTGAATGTGTTTTTTGGTAAATGTGTAATTTCCTTCCGGATTAAAAAGTGTCAAATTAGCTTGTTGTCCCACAGCAATTGCCGTAGTTTCCAAGCCAAAACGTTCTTTTCCAGTAGTTAATAATTTAATAGTTGTATCAGTTTTAAAAATAGTTTGTAACGCACCAAAAGCACTTTCCAAGCCAATAGTTCCGTACATAGCGTTATCAAATTCAACTTTTTTATGTTCTATATCAATTGGATTGTGATCGCTTGTCACCATATCAATTGTTCCGTCTTTTAAACCTTCAATCAATGCTATTCGATCATTTTCTGTGCGCAATGGCGGCAATACTTTATAACGTGTGTCAAATGTTTCCAATGCATCATCTGTCATCAGAATATTATGAATGGCAACAGCACAACTGACGTTCAAGCCTTTTTGTTTGGCTTCACGAATTAACTGAACCGATTTTGCAGAAGAAACCGTAGGAATATGTAATTTCCCTTTGGTATATTCCAACAAAAATAAATCGCGCGCAATATGTAATTCTTCCGCCAAGGACGGAATTCCTTTTAAGCCCAATCGCGTACTATTATGTCCTTCATTTACAATTCCTTTTCCGACAACTTTGTTTTCTTGCGGAAATGAAAGTACCAATCCATCAAAGTTTGCTGCATACAATAATGCAATTTTCAATAAATTCGGATTCGCAACTGCTTTCTGATAATCGCCAAACGCAATTGCGCCAGCATTTTTCATATCAAATAATTCTGCTAAATCCACACTTTGACTTTCTTTCGTCAAAGCGCCAATAGGGAAGAGGTTGACTGCATTTCCAAGCGATTGACTTTTTAAATACGCAATATCTGCTTTCGTATCTGCAATCGGATTTGCATTCGGATTCACGGCAATGGCAGTAAAACCACTTTTTGCAGCCGTTTTTAAACCGTTTTCAATGGTTTCACGTTCTTCAAATCCTGGTTCTCCCAAACTCACGCTGCTGTCAAACCAACCTTGTGAAACGTGTAAGTTTTCAAGCGAAATAGTGTCGTAATTATTTGAATTTTCTATGGAAGAGGCAATCTGTGTAATCGCTCCGTTTTCTATCAAAATATCGTTCGTAGCGTGATGATATTCACTCGCTGCATCAATGATAGTCGCGGATTTTATGATGAGGTTCATTTTACGAATTTTAAAATCAAAATTTCAATACCTAAAAATACTAGCGCAAAAATAATAAACCATTTCCAAAGCGAAGCAACGGACTGTTCATTTTTTAAATCTTCAAAAAACTGCGCTACTGTTGTATGCGTGTTTTCAGGATAGGCATTTGCCATAGTATGGTATTGTAATGTGCTTTCTTTTCGATCAAAATTATAACTAATTTGCTGTAATTCAGTCTTTTGGTTTTTAATACTGTAAATCCCAGCTTTCGATGGAAATTCGTCTGTCGTCAAACGAACTTTCGTATTTGTTGTTCGCTGTAGCGGAATGAATTCTTCGTCAGCTTTCGCAATCGTTAACACGGCATCTTGTCCAAGTGAGGTTTGCACATCAAAGGTATTTTCACGTCCTAATGTGTAATACAAATCGGTTAATCGCAAGCTATTTTTACCAATATTATACAGAATAGGAACAATAATTGGCGAGTTTTTAAAGTTTGAGTTTTCGTTGTTAATCGGCGCCGTAAACACGTACGTTTCATTTTTTGAAAGTAGAAATGGCAGATTATTTTCCAATCGTAAAATAGCCGCAGTGGAAACAATACTGTAATAATCGTTCACTTTCGGATATTGGAAATTCGTGACTTGCTTTTCAAACACATTTGTAAAAAGTGGATGCGAAAAGTTGATTTTCGTAATTTTCTTTTCTGTTGCGTTCGGAACATCAGTTAAACTGCTAAAATTATTCGCTCTTAAAAGTCCGTTATAACTTGTTAGATTGCTTTCCTTGGCGGGAATGATTACTAGAGAACCACCATTTTGTTTGAAACTCTTTAGTGCTGTCAACAACGGATTCGGAATGGTTTTAAGCTCATTCAGAACGATTAATTGTTGTGCAGAAATTTCGTTGTAGTTCAGTTGATTTAATTTGACAGAAACCAACTTAAATTCGTCTTCGGTGTATAATTTCTTTAAGAATTCGTCATCAGTTTCATTGATGGCAAGCACGTTGATTTTTTCGGGTGCATTGATATTGAAAAACAGATTATTGTCGAATTGCAACGCATTGTCATCAATACGAATTTCACCTTGAATCACTTTGTTTGAAGGAATTGAAAAACTGACTTCTGAGCTGTTTTGCGAATCTAAATTCACAGATGATTTTGCAATTAAGCTTCCGCCATCATACAATGAAACGGCTACATCTTGCACAGGAACGCCTGAGTTTTTGAGAACCACTGCAATTTTTACTGAATTGGCATCTTGTTCAGATATGTACAGACTGTCGAGCGCAATATTATTTGCATTTGCAGGTTTCAGTTGAATATAATTGGTTGTGAATGTACTATCTGTTTGAACCGATAATTGTTCGTTTTGTTGAAAATCAGAGATCAGAATTAAGTTTTTATCCGAATTCTTTTGTTTCGAAAATAACTTGCGACCTTTTAAAATTACGGAAGGAATTGCTTCTTGCTGATGTGAATATTCCAAGCGTAACAAATCATTCCGAATGCTTTTAATCGTTGTATTTTTGAACGTTTCTGTATTCGTAAAAATAGAAATTTCTTCATTTTCGGGAACTGTATTCAGTAACTCTTGCACGGCACGTTTTAGCAAATCGCCTTTTTCACCTTTCGTTTGCATGCTGAACGAGTTGTCCAAATAAATAACGGTTTCTTTTTCACTTTTAACAATATTACGATTCGCAAAATACGGTTGTGCAAAGGCAAAAACCAGTGCTGCAATGGCTAACATTCGCGTAAGTAGAATAAGCCATTTCTTTAATTGTGAACTTTTTCGGGTTTGTAGAATGACATTTTGTAGAAATTTTACATTCGTAAATGCTGTTTTCTCAAATCGTCGAAGTTGAAATAAGTGAACCAGAATAGGAATTAGTAGTAATAATAAGGCGTAAAGTACTTCTGGGTGTTTGAATTGCATTCCTAAAAAAACGTTTGTCAAATATAAACGATTAATTTTATTTTACCATGTTTTGTGGTTTATAATGATTTGTTAAAGGTGGTTTTGGAGTTTATTTGTTGAGGAGTTTCTACATTTTGTCATTCCGCACTTGATGCGGAATCTATTTTTTGATGTCATTAAGTTTCATTTACTCATTGTATTTTTGATGCAATACTTTTAAATTTTCATCAGGATTAAAATCGTCAATAAATCCACTTTCTCCAATCGCTAGCGCGAGTTTTCAACTCGTGCCGTTACTAATTTTGAAAATAGAAATTTTATCACGAATCCACTATTTTTTTGTTTGTTGGTATAGTTGGAAACTTGCGTTAGCGTAGGAATTTGTAATAGTTCATTTTATATATATTGTTGTAAAATGTTTTTATTTCCATAATGCATTCAATATCCTTTCTGCGCAAACTGTGTCATTTGATTTTTCCATAAAAAATAATGTCGGATTTAGCGGTCCAGTAATTGCTAAAATTCCATATTCTTCATTAAATATTATAGGGCTAATCCCGTCAACAATTGGTTCAGTTATATCGTATTTATCAAACCAAATTCCATTAACCTCAAATGTATTTTCTTCATATTTTTTGTAATCGGTTAGGGCAAATTGAAGTTTTTTATTTTTTGTCAAGTAACTCACTTTTAAATCCCGTGAAGAGTCCATTTCACTTTTATAATCATACGTAATTATTGAATCACTAACTGTTTTTATTAGAAGATATTTAGTTAGAATTTTAAGAGTATCATTTGAAAATTTGTTTAAAAATCTTGATTCCGTAAAAATTGATTTGTTATCTATTGGATTTTCCGCATATCTTTTCTGCATATAGAAAAACAAGAAAATTATATAGGCTAATGCAGAAATTACAGTTAATGCAAAAGCGGAAATTAATATGCCTTTAGTTTTTTTCAAATGTTTAAAGTCTATGTATGACAGGAATTCCTATTATCGTGTTAAATTCAGTAAAAAAGAGGAACTTTCTTGTTGTTTTCTATAAAAATAAAACAAAACCTATACATACACAATGTGGTTTCCCGTAATTCTCAAAATCAATTAATAAATTAATCAAATAAATCAAAAAAAGTTAAATCCACACTTCAACAAACTCAGCGCAGACAAAAAAAGGAACCTCATAACAAGATTCCTTTTTCAAACGCTACTTAACTGTAAATAGAAAGTTTACTTATTCTTTTCAATGCTGTACAACTTGTAGAATAACGTTGGTAAAAAGCCAAAATTAAATAGTGCAAAACCGATAAGTATCAAGATACCTGAATACGGCCAATGCATGATTTCAAATAGGAAAGCTGTGCTAAGTGTGAATAAGGCGATAAAGCCTAAAACATAAACTGATTTTTTCATTTTTAATTGATTTTAAATGTTCGTATTATGATTGATATTTTAGTAATTTCTCTTTGTATCTAGTGTAGAAGTAGAGTGGAAGTGCTAGTAAAATTAAAAGCGCAAACCCTGAAAATAGAATCAAACCAGCATAAGGCCACTGCATAATTTTAAAAAAACATCCTGTAAGTATGAACATTGAAGTAAGAAGCTCTATTGCAAATGATAATTTCATTCGGTTTTTAGAAGCTTTAAAATACAACTGTACATTTGTTTCTGTTTGTATGTGATTGATGTTTAAATACCCGCCAAACTTCTGAATTGCCGCTTGATACGCTAATTCAAAATTGGTTGCTTCCGAATTTTCTATATGTATACAAATATGATCAAGAATGTCTTCTCTCAATTCTTGGTTCTTTAAACCATACAATTCTAAATTTTTAGAAATATAATCGATGTTTTGGTCCGTTAGTATCATTTTGAAGTAGGTTTTGGATTGAATATTAACGACAATGTTTTTATGAAATCATTAATTTGATTGGTTTGATCAACGATGACCTGTTTCCCGGATTTAGTTACCGAATAGTATTTCCGAACTCGCTTGCCGATATACACTTTTTCCGTTTCTAATACATTATTCTTTTCGAGTTTGTGCAAAATAGGGTAGAGCGCACCTTCGGAAATATCAATTTTCCCTTTGGTAAGCTCTTTTACTTTTTGAGTAATTTCATATCCATACATTTTTTCATGTTGACTTAGCAATTTTAAAATGATCGGTTGCAATGTTCCTTTGGTGAGTTCTTTACTATACATGAGACAAATATACATTTTATTTATATACATTTTATTAAAATGTATTTTAATTTTAAACAGAACGCCTATTTAAAGTGATTTATTGTGTTTAAATACAACATTTAGATATTTTCACAAAAAAAGAGAATCTTGTGATGAGATTCTCTTTTCAACTAGTAAATTAAAATTAGGTTAGTTAGGTTTAGTTGGTTTTTAAATTTTTATCAGATCGTCCCGTGTCATATAAACCTTCAAGTGCAACTATTTTATTATTTTCTTTGATGAATCTTATTCTAAAAAAAGAAATATTTCCAACCATGAATTCATTTTCGCTGACAGGAACTAATTTGTGTTTTCCTCTATTCTCACGTTGATAGATCAGTTCGCCATTTTCCATCGTAATGTTTCGTACTTCATACGTTCCTACATACGATTTCAATACTGATTGCTTTACAGTCATCGGATTTGACATTGCTTTTTTATTCGTCAATGCCCAATTGTATCGAAATTTCAATCCATCATCAGTTGCTTTTGCTGCTAAATATTCCAAGGCTTTCATTTCGGCAACTTCTAATGCTTTTTTCGCTTCTACTTTTACATGCGGAATTACGCCAACTCCTTCCCAATTTGTATTTGTAATTGGGTTGATAGCGCGTCCAGTTGGTGTCCAAACCATAAAACCTTCGGTTGCGTTAATAGTTCCGCCAGGATGCGCGCCGCCGCCAGTTGTTTCGCCAATTAAAGTAGCGCGTTCTAAATGTTTTAAATTATATGAGAATTCTTCTGCCGCAGAAAAAGTACTGCTACTCGTCAACACGAATACTTTTGCATCTGGATTTCGTTTGCCAGGCACATGTGGCAATGTCCACGTTTGCGAGCTTCTATCTGCCGATCGGTTGTAAAAATTATTCAAATGTACAGGATTGGAGCGAAATAAGTAACTTGTTATAAGTTGAATCATGCTTGGTGATCCGCCGCCATTCTGACGAAGATCGATAATAATAACTTCCGAGCTACTCAAAAAATTCATTGCGGCAACCGCAGTTTCACTCGCATATTCAGTATCCATAAACGCACGTAAATCTAAATAGCCGATATTTCCATCGAGAATTTTAACTTCCTTAAAACCAAAATTTTGATACTTCATTTGGTTCACGCGATTTTTGACATACGCCAAACTATCTTCCGTAGTAATAACGCGTTTTTCGGCTTCAATTTGTTCAGGATTGTATATGACTCTCAAATGTTTGTCATGACTAATTTCCTGTAATTCTTTGGTTAAGGAAGCAGCCAATACTTGCGGATCTTTGATCTTTTTATACATTCCTTTTTTGAAATTACCTTGAATTTTAGAATTCATTTTTGTGGCAACTTCTGGAAATATATAATTCGTATCTAAAATACTGGCAATCGAATCCACAACGTTATGAATTTGCGATTGCGTTAATTTTACTTGTTTATTTTGCGCTTTTATGATACTTGTTGACCAAAAGAGCAAACAGTAAATAATGGTAGTTCTTAAATTAATGTGTTTCATTTTTTTTGATTTGATGATTGGCGAATGACGCTTGTATTGTGCAATTTGATTTGATTTTCTTTAAAATAGTTTCTAAATGAATAACTTCTTCTTCAGAAATACCATAAAGTGCATTTTCACGATTTTCTGTAATAATAGGCGATAAGGTTTTTAAAACCTGTTTCCCTTTTGCCGTGATTTCAATTTTATAGCGTCTTCTATTTTCTTGATTGATCGATCTTTTTAAATACTTCTTTTTCTCCATTAAATCGAGCATTCGTGTCATAGAAGCGTTGTCTTTAAAAGCCATTGCGGCGATTTCTTTCTGCGTTTTCTCAGGATATTTCTCTAAAAAAGCCAAAATCATTCCTTGATCAATTGTCATATCATCTACTTCAATAGAAAGGTTTTTTTGTGAAGCCTTTCTATATTCTTTGATCGTGGATTCTATTGTATAAAAAATAGTTTCAGCAGGAGATTTTAGGTGCATACATATTTATTTGATGCAATAATAATTGATGTGTCAATTAAAAACAAGATTTTTTAAATTTTTAACAGAAGAGTAGTGTATACGTAAATAGTGAAAGTGAAAAAATCACGTAAAAATACGCTAGTATGAAATTGTAGCTGATCATATCTTTATACATCTAAAAATCAACCATATTATGGCAAATACAACTCCAAAATTTAGAATTTATCCGTCTATCGGAATTGCACGGCTCGGAAACGGTCCCGCAGAAAAAGACAAAGTAATATTCAGTCCAGAAGTTCCTTGGGCAAATTTATACGAAACTGATCAAAATTACTTAACGAAAGATGGACGTTTAAAGAAGCAAGCACAACGTTTTTATATTTACGAATGTGACGATCATGGAAATCCAACAGGACAAATAAATACAGCCGATTTCGATATAGAATGGTCTGTGGAAGTTGCCAATAAAAAACCATTTTGGTACGATTTTAACAATAGTTTAGATTTATCAGTGATTGCAGATAACCAAAACTTATCTCCAAATTTTGTAAAAGACAAACTCGCACCCGGAATTAACGCCGCATACAGAAATCCGAATGTATTAGATCAAGGATTGCGCGTAAAAGATGGATACGATTATCGTAAAGATTTGGTAAATCATCCAGAAATGGTCAGCGTAGACGCAAATGGAAAACGTAGAGAAATAAGAGGGCAATTTCCTTCCTCACGTTTTTCAAAAAATGAGGTTAGTATGTTGGCAAAACGCATGAATGTTGATGCAAAAGAAGTGAATCTTGGAACGGTTGAATATGACGATGACGGAACGATGATATTCTATGGAGCAGATGGAATTTCTGCAGCTTTGAATCCTTCTGACTTAAACACAGATTTTGCCGATAATTCAAATTGGTACGATGATATTTGTGACGGACGCATTACTGCAAAAATTATTAGAAAAGATACAGGAGAAGAATATAAACTTGACGATGAACAATCTGCTGCTTGGGTAGCTTCTGCACCGCCAGATTATGCGCCACAAATTCAACCATTATCAACAATGTACGATTTAATTACAGGAGCATCTAACGAATATCATGAGCCAGAATTGGGAACCGTTTTTCCAATGATGTATCGTTTGTATAGAATGCAATGGGTTAATTTGGGTGACTTTTTAGCGCCATCATTCAAAGAAACAATCGATGAGTTAATTGAAAAAGATCAATTCAAATACATTTATCAAAAAGAACCAAAAGCAGCAGCAGATGCGGTTCGTGAAAAGATTTTCAATATGTTCCGTAATCCTGCGTATACAATGTCTAACGAACCGATTATTCCAAGTAAAAACAGCACCGATTTTGTAAATCGCGGAAGCGGAACAGAAGAATTAAAATTACCATATTATCCTGGTGATGCGATTGATTATCCGGGAAGTCCAGCACAATGGTTTGCCATTCCACCAATGATTTATGAACAATTGAAACAATGGCGCGATGGACATTTTTATACGCCAGAAAGCTTCGATTTTAAAGATATGAACGAAATGGGCGCGTTTTATCGTGAACAATTCCAGAAATCTGCAAATGATGAAAAACGCAAGCCTTTATTAATGACAAGAGCCGTTTTAGAAACTTTATATGGCGGCGGTTTTCACCCTGGAGTTGAATTGACTTGGCCAATGCGACATAATAATATTTATTCAGAAAATAGAGAAACATACCGATTTATTGTAGACAATCACGATTACAGAATTGGCGCGTATGGTTTACGTGAAGTACGATTAAACTTAGCTTCTAGAGAAGAACAAGAAAATATATTTTACAATGATTTTGGATTTTCAATGAATTCGGAAGACATCCAAAGATCGATGGAACCAGGAAGTAAAGACAGCTGGTTTTGGAAAATTACACCAGGCGATTTAACCAAATGGATGGGAATTCCGTGGCAGTCAGATGCAGGAAGTTGTCAGGCGGTTTATGTAGAGAAACAATATCCAGTTCCATCTTGGTGGGCAGCAAATTTACCTGTGCATGTATTACCTAAAGACAGTTATGAAAAACTGCTTGATCCTACGATTACTGATGATACAAAACGTAATATTTATGCCAATCGATTGGAATGGTTGCATACGGCAAGTACTGGATTTATAGGATATCACGCGGAAGGCGGCTATATGAATGGCTTGATAAATATGGTATATCAATGGAAAGATATTGGCGTTGTTACAGGAAGACGACTCGATTTAGATATTGATGGCATTCCTGAGATTGTGTATGTGGCGTATGATGCTAATGATAATTAGACTCGCTTTGCTTTTGGATCGCTTCGCTTTTGGATCGCTTCGCTTTTGGATCGCTTCGCTTTTGGATCGCTTTGCTTTTGGATCGCTTTGCTTTTGGATCGCTTCGCTTTTGGATCGCTTCGCTTTTGGATCGCTTCGCTTTTGGATCGCTTCGCTTTTGGATCGCTTCGCTTTTGGATCGCTTCGCTTTTGGATCGCTTCGCTTTTGGATCGCTTCGCTTTTGGATCGCTTCGCGTTTCT
>NZ_JBGCDL010000287.1:0-10534 GCF_045105435.1 Kordia sp.
ATGGTAACATCTTCAGAAGATGTTGAAGTAAACTTCACAACAAACTTTCCTCGTGTTGGATTTGGCCAAATAGCAAAACCTTCCAACTCATTAGCAGCAGTTGATAGTGTATTTTGAACATTAATACGATAATCTTCTACTTCTCCATCTGCTCCATTTTCACAAGAAGTTGGGAATACAATCGTATTTCTAGAAGTATACTTTGTTGACACACGCATCGTAGTTGCTCCTACAAGAGCTGTACTTGGCACCATAATCAACATTCCAGAGTTTGCTGTTGCACCATCGGCTACATTATCTGCTTCTCCTAAATCATATTCTTCTCCTGCATCGTCAAAACTACAATTCTGGTTCCAATCAATCCATACTTTCGTTTGTGTTCTAAAGTCTCCATCTGTATTTGCATTCACTGTAAGTGCGTATGATGATTCCTTTATTACATCTGTAGCATCTGTAGACGTATAATCAGTATATCCTGCAGGTTTTGCAGAAGATCTAGTAATATCTTCAAAGTCTACCAACGTTGTACTTGTTTGGAAGCTTGTATTTGATACAGAAGCACAAACTGCACACGATTGTGTTGTAAATGAATTTGTACTTGAATATACCGTTGACACACAATCATTCGCAACTCCAATTCTCCAGTAATATGTAGTCGATTGTCCTAGAGAAGAAGGCGTGTAATTAGCATTTGTTACTGTAGTCGATTCTACAATATTTGTAAACCCTGGATCTGTTGCAAATTCAATTTGATATCCATCTGAAATTGTATTTACAGACCAACTAAAACTTGTATTTACAGGGATATTTGTAGCATTGTTTGAAGGCGAAACTAGCGTCACTGGCGATAAACTTCCAGGAAGTACGCTAATAATTAAATCAGAAACTCTTGTCGTTCCTCCAGAAGTTCCTTGAGCAGAAAACAAGTACGTACTTGGTGCTACTCCGCCTGTTCCAGAAATTGTAAGCGTTACGTTTGTTCCATCTGCGGAAGCATTAATAGGATTAAAAGTTGCGTTTGCTCCTACCGGAAGATTCGCTACAGAAAAATTAGTAGTACCATTAAATCCGTTAAAAGCATTGTACGTAAAGTTATATACAGCATCTGCTGGCTGACAAGCAGTTTCATCATTGTCTGCAAAAACCAAAGCAAAATCTGGCTCTATCAACGTAAAATTGCTAGAGTTCATCGCAAAAAAGATATTTCCTGCGCCTTCTACAATAATTCTTGCTTGCGAAGTTGGTGCCGTTACAGGAACTGTAATTTGGTGCGAACCATCATTATTCACATTTGTTGCCAACGTAAACGGAAATGTAGCGCCACCATCTATAGACAGTAAAATATTAACACTTGCAGTATTTATTGGTGCCATATCAGTATTTGCCACGTCCCAAGTTACTGTTTGAGCAGTTCCCATTTCCCAGCTCACATTCGAATTTTGTGATGATACTGTAAAAGGTCCTGCCAATGTTGTTACTTCAATAGAAGCAGTGTCAAAACTAGATTGCCCACCGAGTCCTGTTGCTGTAGGTTCTCTATCACGAACAGTTAATGCCCAACTCATCGTTCTATTTACAGTAGCTACAGTTTCCCAAGCACTATTTATAGTAGGATTTGTTTGTGTTAAATTTCCAGATGCAACGCTACTCAATTTTGGAATATATCTATTTGGGGAACTTGTTGGTACTTGCGATCGGTTCATAGAACCATTCGTTATCGTAGGACCAAATGTCGTATTTGTAACTTGTCCGCTATCCGCTTGCTCCCAACAATAAGTCAGTGCATCGCCTCCATCGGCGTCTGTAGCACTTCCTCTTAGTACATACGCTGTTCCTTGTGGAATAATATAATCGCTTCCTGCATTCGCATTTGGCGGATTGTTTGATAACATTGGTGAGTTATTAGCTGTCCAACATGTACGTATTTCTAAATTATCTAAAACTTGTCTAATACTATGATAATGAAAATATGGATCACTATTTTGTTGTACGTTATTTGCACCTGTAATTCCTGCATACGCCATTACTGTTGATCCACTTCCTGGTTCAGCATTTACACCTGTTCCTTCAGTATTAAAAGCCCACGTATGGTTTGCGCCCATTTGGTGACCAATTTCGTGTGCTACATAATCAACATCAAAAGTATCTCCTTCCGGAATTCCATCTGACGGAGACGTATACGCACTTCCTTTATTTTCATCAGTGGTAGACAATGTATCATCTACACAAACACAACCAATACATCCTGCGTTTCCACCACCACCAGTAGCACCAAACAAATGTCCAATGTCGTAAGCAGCATTTCCAATAGAACCTGTTAAATGGTTTTGAAGCTCTGTATTCCAAGCACCAGCAGTTCCTGCGGCTGCGGCTGAGTACGGATCTGTATTTGCATTGGTAAATATTAAAGTATCATTATTTGCAATCAACTCAAAAGTAACTGCCATGTCTACTTCAAAAATAGCATTGACACGTGCCATTGTTGCATTAATCGCAGCCATAGCGTCCGCTACTGCTCCACCGTGGTATTGTGTATATTCTCCAGTTACAGAAACTGCAATTCGGAATGTACGTAAAGTTTGGTCGTCTGCGTCTTTAGGTTGAATACCTGTATCATCAGTAAATTTTCCTTGTACTTCATCAATCGTTTTACAATTAAATTCACTTACTGTATTAACACGTGCATCTCTAGTATACAATACATAATTAACCACATCGTTTCCTGCTGGTTGCATAAAAACTGTTGGTTGATCAACATAAGAAATCATTGTTTGTACACCTTTGTGCGAAATACTCATACGTATTGAGGCACCATAATTTTCTTGACTATACCCAACATACGATTTAATATTTGGAAATTTTGCAGCCAATTCAGGTGCAAAAACTGGAGCTTCATATATTTTAAATGTTTCTAGCTGTCCATTAATTCCAGGGATTTGCACAAAAGTACCAGAGTCGTAGGTAACTCCTCGTAAAGGTGCATTGATAAGTTGTTGTTGAAAGTTTTCAAAATTTAGCTCAAAAAAATCAACTTTCTGTTCGGATAAATTTAATTTTGATACTGATTCAGTATCTGTAACGGTTTCTAGCTTTTTCCAATCGTTGTTTTGAGCAAACCCAACAGAGGAAATCAAAAATAGATATGCTAAAAAACCGAAGCATAATTTTTGCTTCATAGCGCTTTTTATTTAAGATTAGGGGTTAATTTTAACGTCAAAAATCACTTTTTTTAACCTAGAAACATAAATTTTACATCATTTTTCGACGAAGCAGAAGAATTTGAGCGACGAAGGATTTATTTTTGTCTATGAATGAATGTGCTTTTTAGTAAAAAAAGAAGATTAGAATAAGATTATTTATTTTTTGTGAAAGAATTAGATAGTTTTGTAAAAAAGACTGCTTAGTGAATACCATAGATTTTTTTGACGCATATAGAGCCAAAAATCCATCCGCAATTACCATTGGTACTTTTGATGGTGTTCATGTAGGACATAAAAAAATTATTGAAAATCTGATCGAAAAATCAGAAGGACTCAATACGATGTTGCTCACCTTTTTTCCGCATCCGCGAATGGTGTTACAACAAGATAGCAACATTAAATTAATCAACACGATTGAAGAGCGTATTCAATTGCTAGAAGCAACCGGACTCAACACATTAATCGTTTATCCATTTAATAAAGAATTTTCACGCTTGAAAGCGCGCGATTTTGTACGCGATTTTTTGATTAAACATCTAAACTTAAAAAAAATAATTATTGGGTATGATCATCGTTTTGGGAGAAATCGAACCGCAAATATTGACGATTTACGAGAATTTGGTGAAGCATTCGATTTTAAAGTAGCAGAAATCGGAGCCAAAGAAATTGACGATATCACCATCAGCTCTACTAAAATTAGAAAAGCACTAAACGAAGGTGATATTACAACAGCTAACACCTATCTTGGTTATGAATTTATGCTTACAGGAACTGTTATTTCTGGCAAAGGTTTGGGCAATACAATCGACTTCCCAACGGCAAACATTCACATCAAAGAAGATTATAAACTCATTCCTAAACAAGGTGTTTACTTTGTAAAAAGTATAATTGATGACCAACCTGTTTTTGGAATGATGAATATTGGCACAAATCCGACCGTAAAAGGAACGAGCGAAAGTATTGAAGTACATTTCTTTGATTTTGATCGCGATATTTATGATAAAAAAATTCAAATCCGATTGCTCAAACGTTTACGAGACGAACAAAAATTTGATTCTATCGAACACTTAAAAGCACAATTAAAAAACGACAAACAAACCTCTTTAGCACTAATTCAAGAATATCATGCTGAATAAATTTCTTTACAAACAAGTAGACAACACTTCGCTCGTTATTTTTCGAGTATTTTTTGGGTTACTAATTGGTTTGGAAGGATTTGGCGCCATTTTCACAGGTTGGGTAAAACATACATTTATTGATCCTGATTTTACATTTCCGTTTATTGGGTTTGAAGGTGTTTTAACACCAATACATCAAACACTCAAACAACCACTGTTAGATTTTAAGCTATTCGGAATTGAATGGTTAAATATGGCAGACTATACGTATGGCTTTTATTTCTACTTTGCGTTGATGGGAATTTGTGGTTTTTTAGTCATGATTGGCTATAAATACCGCTGGAGTATTGGAACGTTTACCATTTTATGGACAACGGCGTATTTAATGCAAAAAACGTCTTATAACAATCATTATTATTTACTAGTATTATTGTGTGTATTTATGTGGATTGTTCCTGCGCATCACTACCTTTCGGTGGATGTAAAAAAGAATCCTACGTTAAAAAAAATACACATGCCCAATTGGGTTTTAGTTATTTTTATATTGCAATTATTCATTGTATATACCTATGCTTCGGTTGCCAAAATGTATCCCGATTGGTGGTCAGGTGAAGTACCAACAAACCTCATGGCAGGACGTAAAGAATTGCCTATTGTGGGCGAATTTTTACAGCAAAAATGGATTCATGTCTTGCTCACGTATGTCGGACTCAGTTTTGATTTACTCGTAGTTCCTGGACTATTATGGAAGCGTACACGTGTGTTTTTCTTTATATGCTCCATCGTTTTTCACTTATTTAACTCGTTTATTTTACACATCGGAATATTTCCGTACATGTCGCTGGCACTTTGTATTTTCTTCTTTGAGCCAACAACCATTCGCAATATTTTCTTAAAGAAAAAAGAAATTTATACAGGAAACGAAATCAAACTAACTCCTTACCGAAAAGTAATCATTCCAATTTTTGCTATTTACTTTATTTTTCAAATTTTATTGCCATTACGTCATTGGACATTTGAAGACGACGTTTTATGGACCGAAGAAGGACATCGCTTGAGTTGGCGAATGATGTTACGTGCAAAACAAGGACATGTAACCCTAAAAGTAATTGACAAAAAAACAAGAGATAGTACGTACATAAGCCCATCAAAATATACGTCTGCTAAACAAGCTGCACGCATTGCAGTTAAGCCTGATATGTTATGGCAATTTGTACAATTTTTAAAGAAAGAATACGCCAAAAAAGGAACAGATATTGAAATCTATGCAGAAGGACTTGTACGGGTAAACAATCATCCGCGGCAACGACTTTTCGATCCAAAAGTAAATTTGGCAGAAGAAGAATGGTCGCACTTCTCACATCACACTTGGTTATTGCCTTTTAGAAGTAAATATGAAAAGAAGAAATCTCCACCAAAAAAATGATTTTAAAATTTCTTGTATTCTAGACAAAAAAATAACTCTTGTTTTCTCTTAATTTGATTATTTTTGTGGCTTCATTAATCCGTGCGTTAAGGATTGAGACGACATCCTTTTTGGTATGAAACGTCATTACGAGGAGCAAACGACGAAGTAATCTGCTTCTTTTAAGCAGCTTGCCATAACAAATTCAAAAATTTGTCTCGCAATGACAACATCAAAAAGATATAGTTGAAAGCCTGACCGAAGAGAAATCGTAGGAAACGCCAAAAAAATAACAAAATGTTACAATTACAATTTATTAGAGAGAACAAATCAGAAATTATTGAGGCTTTGAAGAAAAGAAATTTTGATGCTACTGAAGTTGTAAACGAAGTTGTTTCACTTGATGAAGCACGTAGAAGTTTGCAAGTTGAATTAGACAATGCGTTGGCTTCCTCTAATAAATTATCCAAAGAAATTGGGCAATTGTTTAAAAGTGGCGAACCAAAGAAAGCAGCCATTTTACGCGAAAAAAGTACGCAAGTAAAAGCGCAAGCAGAAGTTTTAAAAGCAGATTTAAAGGAGAAAGAAACCTTGGTTGCTGAACTTTTATATACAATTCCGAATGTGCCAAACAAATTGGTTCCAGCAGGAAATAGTGAAGACGATAACGAAGAAGTATTTCGTAAAGGCGATATTCCTACGTTGCATGAAAACGCGCAACCACATTGGGAATTGGCTAAGAAATATGACATCATCAATTTTGAACTTGGAAATAAAATTACTGGCGCAGGATTTCCTGTGTATAAAGGAAAAGGTGCGCGTTTGCAACGTGCGTTGATTCAGTATTTCCTAGATAAAAACACAGATGCTGGTTATACAGAATATCAAGTACCACATTTGGTAAATGAAGCTTCTGGTTACGGAACAGGTCAGTTGCCAGATAAAGAAGGACAAATGTATCATGCAACTGCAGATGATTTGTATTTGATTCCGACAGGAGAAGTTCCTATAACAAATATTTTTCGTGGCGATTTGCTAAAAGCAGACGATTTACCAATTTGCTGCACAGGATACACACCGTGTTTTAGACGTGAAGCTGGAAGTTACGGAGCACATGTTCGTGGTTTGAATCGTTTACACCAATTTGATAAAGTCGAAATTGTACGCATTGAACGTCCTGAAGATTCGTATGCTGCTTTAGACGGAATGGTAAATCATATCAAAGAAATACTAGAAGAATTACAACTTCCGTACAGAATTTTACGTTTGTGTGGTGGCGATTTAGGATTTACAGCTGCATTAACCTATGATTTTGAAGTATTTTCTACAGCGCAAGATCGCTGGTTGGAAATCAGTTCGGTGTCTAACTTTGAAACATTTCAGGCAAATCGTTTAAAATTAAGAATCAAAGACAAAGACGGTAAAAAGCAATTGGCACATACCTTAAACGGAAGTTCATTGGCTTTACCGAGAGTTTTGGCTGGAATTTTAGAAAATTATCAAACGGAAAACGGAATCGAAATTCCAGAGGTATTACGCAGCTACACTGGCTTTGACGTAATTTCATAAGTCAAAAAAAACAATAAACTCATTATTTTTTAAACATCGGCAATGCATTTTGTCGATGTTTTTTGCTTTTTAACGATAATTTATATACGTTTGCAGTCCCAATTTTTAAACCAAAATATGTGCGTCCATCCATAGATTAATAGCTAGTACGCATCATATTAGAACTAAACAGAAAATGCTATACACCCAAACCTAGTTTTAAATAGTTAGATCTATGGAATTTATTTATAGCTGATAGAAATGCCTGAGCAATTGCTCGGGCATTTTTTGATTTTGGTGAAGCTAGTATTTTTAACACCAAACGTCACTTCGAGTGATTTTTTTGTAATGAAATGAAAAAAAATTGTATCGAGAAGCGATTTGAAAATCATAGTAGATCTCGATACAAAATTTCTTTGAAATTCCACTCCTTCAGACAGTTTTGTATAGAAGAAATGCATTTTCAAATATTCTAAAAATCCACAGTCTTCAATCAAGTTTTTAATGCACTCCAAAAATCTAATACCGCAGGCATTGAGCTTGTCGAAATGAAGCAATCCAATATCCTAAAGTAAATCGATCTAACAGCGTTAGCGATCTAATATCTAACCACATTACAATTTATTTAACATACTTTATGTTATCTTTGAAAAAAAGCTTTTCTATGCGTATCCTTTTATTCATCATTTTCAGTTTGGCAATGTGTACACAAACCGTTGCACAAAGTGATGCACTGGCGCGACAATATTACGAGAAAGGAGAATACAAAAAAGCCGTCATCGCTTTTGAAAAACTCTATGAAAAATCGCCGCGTAAAATCAATTATTTCATTGGAATGATTAATAGTTATCAGCAACTCGAAGATTTTGACACTGCCGAAAAACTGTTATTAGAAGCTGTAGAAAAGCCTAAATTGAAACGATTGAATCCTATTTTGCTTGTAGAAGTTGGTTTTAATTACGATTTAAAACGTGATACTGTCAGCGCAAATAAATACTACGAAAAAGCAGTAGCATACACCAAAGCTAAACTCACAGCTTCGTACGGAATTGGGCGTGCGTTTGAGAAAAAATCGTTACTCAATTATGCTTTGCGTGTCTACAAACACGCCATGGCGGAAAATCCAAACTATAACTTCCTAAACAATATTGCCCGTATTTACGGTGAAAAAGGTGACATTGAAAAAATGTTTTCTAGTTACCTGGATTTAATCAAAGATCGTGTAGAGCAAAAAGGATATTCGCAGCGTATTATCAGTCAGTTTTTGCGAAACGATCCCAATGATGAAAACAATACACTTTTCCGAAAACTATTGCTCAAACGAAATCAAGAAGATCCAAATTTAATCTGGAACGAATTATTAAGCTGGTTATTCATTCAGCAAAAGCAATACAAAAGAGCGTTCATTCAAGAAAAAGCAATTTACATGAATGGCGATTATTCGCTGCAACGTATTTTTGAATTGGCAAACTTGAGTATTGAAGACAATGACAAAGAAACAGCACGCGAAATTCTAAACTATATCATTGAAAAATCTACGCAAGACAGCACTGTTATTCGCGCTTCGCAAAGCTTACTTCAATTAGATATTGAAGCTGTGGCGGATGGAAACTATGACGCCATTCAGCAACGATTTGAAGCATTACTCACGCAATACGATCGCAATTTCAGAACCATTTTATTACAACGCGATTATGCAAACTTTTTAGCGTTTCAGAAAGATGATCCAGAAACTGCAATTGCATACTTAAAAGAAGCCATAGAAATAAAACTAACCTTGCGTCAACAAGCGGTTGTAAAATTGGCTTTGGGTGATATTTTGGTGTACAAAGAACAATTCAATCAGGCATTAATTTACTTTTCGCAAGTACAAAAAGCGTTGAAGAATGATGTCACTGGACAAGAAGCACGTTTCCGCGTAGCACGCACAAGCTATTACAAAGGAGATTTTGAATGGGCAGAAACGCAACTCAAAGTATTAAAATCGTCTGTATCACAATTAATTGCGAACGATGCTTTGCAACTAAAACTGATTATTTCTGATAATTCTTTGGAAGATTCTACGCAAACTGCCTTAAAAAAGTATGCAAAAGCCGATTTGTTACACTATCAAAAGAAAGATACAGAAGCTATTAATACATTAGAAGATATATTGCAAAATCACAAAGGGGAAAAAATTGAAGATGAAGCCTTATTAATGCAAGCAAAGCTTTATGAAAAACGTGGCGAATTTGACAAAGCACGCTTAAACTACAAGAAAATTATTGAGTTTTACAAAGAAGATATTTTAGTGGATGATGCATATTTTGCCATGGCACAACTCTATCTCAATCACTTTGATGAGCCTGAAAAAGCCAAACAATTCTTTGAAGAAATCATATTCAATCATCAAGATAGCATTCACTATGTAGAAGCGCAAAAAGCGTATCGAAAGTTACGTGGCGATTCGGTGAATTAACTTAAAAATTGAATGAAAAGATTAATTTTCACACTAGCAACTCTAAGTTGTTTCATTAGTTGTAAAAAAGAAAGCACTATACCTCAAAAAAAGCATCAAACAATTATTGATATTACAAAAATCAGTTATTTCGATGCTGAGACAGCTAGTTTTACACTCTACAAAAGCGATACCATAAATGGATTAGTCTATAATCCAAAATACATTGTTTCTGAAGTAACTTATGAGGTTTTTCGAATGCTCGACACTACTCAGAAAGGCTATAATATGACCTATCATATAGCAAAAATAAAAAAAGTATCAGAATTGGTAAATGGTGCCGAAGGTGGACTCACAAAAGTAAGTGCAGAGATACGAGATTTTAATAATCCAAAAAAAATCGAATTTATCATTGATGAAACCGAAAGTGATGAAATTCAATTTGAACCAAATTTATATCGAATCATAGCACATGGCTGTTGCGAATCTAGTGGCTGGATTAAAGTATACAACTATCAGCAAAAACTTATTACAGAAGGTGAACCTAGTGTAATATATAGTAAATATCCAGTTTGGTAATAGTAAAGTACTGTTTCATTTCAAACTTCATGTATAATTCAGCTTAAAACCGTAATTTTGCACTTCATTACAAAACTCACGTATGTACATTTATAATGTAACCATCAATATTGCTGAAAGTGTTCACGACGAATTTCTAATCTGGATTAAAAAACACATTCCTGAAGTATTGGCAACAGGTAAATTTACCGAAGCACGGTTTACACAAGTATTGGTAGAGGAAGAAATGGAAGGAACTACCTATTCC
>NZ_JBGCDL010000288.1:0-3563 GCF_045105435.1 Kordia sp.
AAAGCATTATTCATATACAACTCTATTTTAGATACAGTTGCAAGAAACAAAGCAGGAATTAAACCATTACTACCAGCTTTAGAAGCTATTGAAGGCATCAAGTCTATAAAAGACATGCAAACAGTATTGGCAAAAAATCCAGCAACAATCTCTGCGCCATTTATGGGATTATCTGCTTTTGCTAACTTAAGCGATAGTAGTATCAATGCGGCGTATGTTACGCCAGGCGGATTAGGTTTGCCAGACAGAGATTACTACCTAGAGCAAGATGAAAAATCGAAAGAAATTAGAGCAAAATATGTAGCACACATTACACGTATGTTACAATTCTTGGGTGATGATGAAGCAAAAGCAAAAAAAGCTGCTGAAACGGTATTAGCTTTAGAAACTAAATTAGCAGCACCACGATTAGACAAAGTTAAAAGCAGAGACATGCGTAACTTTAATAATCCACGTACAGTAGCTCAATTGTCTAAAATGACACCTGCAATTGACTGGAAGAAAATGATTGCTGATTTAGGAATTGAAAAACTAGAAAATGTAATTGTAATGCAACCAGCATACATGACTGCTTTACAAGAAATACTAACAACAGAAAGCATTGAAGACATTAAAACCTTAATGCGTTGGTCTACTTTAGATGGTGCAGCAGGAATGTTGACAACAGAATTAAACAAAGCAAATTGGGATTTTTATTCGAAAGAATTAAACGGAGCCAAGCAACAACGTGACGAAAAAGAAAGAGCGTTGGCAACTGTAAACGGAACAGTTGGAGAAGCAATAGGCCAATTATATGTAGATGCTAAATTTCCGCCAGAAGCGAAAGAAAAAGCAGAAAAAATGATTGCAAACGTAATTGCTGCATACAAAGACAGAATTATGGCGTTAGACTGGATGAGTCCAGAAACAAAAGAAAAAGCAGTTGAAAAACTAAATAAATTCACAGTTAAAATTGGATATCCTAACAAATGGGAAGACTACTCAAAACTTGGAGTAAAAGAAGGTAATTCATACTATGACAACATGGTTGCTGTTGGAAAATGGGCATTCAGAAAGAACTTAGAGGAAATCAATCAGCCAGTTGACAAATCAAAATGGGGAATGTCACCACAAACAGTAAATGCATACTTTAATCCATTAAACAATGAAATTGTATTCCCAGCAGCAATTTTACAACCGCCTTTTTACAACTACCTTGCAGATGACGCTGTAAATTATGGTGGAATTGGAGCTGTAATTGGACACGAAATTTCGCATGCTTTTGACGATTCTGGAGCGCGTTTTGACGCGAATGGAAACTTGACAAACTGGTGGACAGAAGACGACTTAAAACAATTTACGAAAAGAGGAAATGCATTAGCAGCACAATACAGCGCTATTGAAGTATTGCCAGATGTATTCATTAACGGTAAATTTACTTTAGGTGAAAACATTGGAGATTTAGGTGGTGTTTTAGGTGCGTATGATGGATTACAACGTCACATTAAAGAACACGGTAGACCAGAAAAAATTGACGGATTTACCGCAGAACAACGTTTCTTCCTTTCTTGGGCAACCGTTTGGAGAACAAAAACGAGAGAAGAAGCATTGCGTACACGTATCAAAACGGATACGCACTCGCCAGGACAATACAGAGCGTATGTTCCATTGCAAAATATTGACGCTTTTTACGAAGCATTCGATATCAAAGAAGGAGACAAAATGTACATTGCTCCAAAAGATAGAGTCCGTATTTGGTAACAATCAAATCACAATAAAATAAAGAAAGCCTGAATGTTTAACGTTCGGGCTTTTTTTAGTTCTCTATCAGATGGTTGAAATTATAAATGTATCTTTAAAAAAAGCTTTTTAAAGATGTTCAAAAAAATAATTCTCCTATGCTGTGTATTGTGTTTTCTGAATTGCGAACAACCAAAACAAACTATTGAAACGACGCAACAACACGATAGTCTTCCTAAAACAAAAGCAATAAAAACGGTAGACGAAACAGGTTTTGAACCGTTTGATGCTTCCGAATATATGACGACGCAATTGTTAATTGGAAAAAGCGAAATTTTTGCGAAAGAAAAAATTTATAAGATGCACATTCGTGGACATGATTCTTATAAAATAAATTCTCAAGGATTGATTACAGCATTGTATAATATCAGTAATAATTACGGCGAATATACCTATACAAAAAGCGGTTTGTTAAAAACAAAAGCAACTAAACAGCATACGCCAGCATTGACCTATTATCTAGAAACATTTTATTATAAAAAAGATGGAACCTTACAAAAATCGACAGTTTCAAGATTTGATCAACAGACAAAAGAAACAATAAAAGAGACTATTACAGATACGATTGCACTGCAAAAAAACGCACGTATTTTTAAAAGAAGTTCAGGTAAAGCTTCATTCAAAATAAATCAAAAGAAGCGCATAATACTTATCTACGGAACCGATCTTGGATTCTGCTGTGGCGAATTAATGCCAGGAAAAAATAGTTTGCATTATTACTACAACGAAAACCAATTGATTGATTCTTTGGTCATCAATGGTTTGGAATCGCCACATAAAAAAATGGTGTTTGAATATGAGTATAATACAGATTAATTTTGCTGTAAAAAGATTTAGAATCAAGACAGTAAGATAAGAATCCCTACTGTTTCAAAGTAAATCTCGATACAATTTTTCTACGTTCCACTACAAAAAATCACTCGATTAGACGTTTTGAGAAACCACACGAATTATGTCATGCTGAACTTGATTCAGTATCACATAAGAGTGAAAACATTTATGCATTCTTGGTATAAAAAGATTCAAGATTTTTAGAGTAAAGAATCCAGACTTTTCCAGTACATGACTATCAAGATAAGAACATGTAATATTTCAAATTGGATTCCGCAACAAGTGCGGAATGACAAAGAAATCCATTATTATCTCAGAAACACCTAAAACCCAATCGTTTTCTTCACCACAATCGCATCATTCAATACAAATGGTCTTGGCATCATATTTTTAGCACGCGCAGGAATTGAAAACAATGAATTCGTCATCAAATCAAAAGAAGCTTCATACAAAATTAACTCAGGTGTTGCATCTGGCTTTACTGTAAATGATAATTCCAATGGTTCATTATCAGACACATAATAACTCGTTAAACGTTTCCATTTATTATTTGGATATTTTATAGTGAGTCCATTTGCTTTTGCAGAAACAAACTTGGTTTCGTTCGTAAAAACTTCCATACGATTTACGTTTCGCTGCGGCGTAATTTTCACATGAATATGACGTAAATTGTTATGTGTAGTATCTTTTAAAGTTTCTATCAATGGCATTGGTACTTGTTTTACAGGCGCTTCTTGCGTGTATGTAATTTTAGATTTATACTTGCTATCCATCACATTTTTTGTTTCGGACACATTACCATCTTTAATATAATTCTTCGTCCAATCGTCCAAAATAGCATCATAGGTATTCCAACTTGCTTTATTCTCATCTGCATCTAAAACATATACCAAACTGTTTGGTTTTTGTCGTTCTTCTGTAAAATCAGATCTTGAATGCGCTACAAAAAACGC
>NZ_JBGCDL010000289.1:0-6674 GCF_045105435.1 Kordia sp.
CCCATGAATTTGTTGGTAACATACACATCAAAAGCATGGAATAAAAAAGCAAATAACCATAGGAAAACTGCCCAAACAAACCATTTTGTTCCAAATAGTGTGGCATCTTCTCCTAAGCCCAATACTACATTTATAAGTACGAGCAATGCAGAACCAATAATAAAAACCACCAAATGATAGTACAGGTATTTTTTTTGTCTGATGCGTTTTTGTGCAGTTTCAATGACTGCTAATTGTTCCTTATCAATTTGTGTGGTAGGTGTATTTTTTTTACCGAACATGTATGCAGATTTGCTAGTTGTTTAGTGCTTCTCTAAGTAATCTGTTTGCTTGAAACATTACTGAGTACGAAACATTTACATTGGTTCCATTGTGAGTTCCACGAGAAAAAGAAGGTAATGTTTTTACAATTCTTGCTATTTCGTTTTTCATAGAAATATTATTGGTACGAACGCCTACATTCTCTACAGCTCCTTGTTTGTTTACGATGAAACGGATATATATTGGAGCGTCGATACTATTAGTATTTATTGAACGCGCAACATTTTTAGAAAATGCTTGTTGAATGAATGCTTCTATTTTTTTAGAAGTACATTTATTTTGTTCTTTTACAGCGCCTTTATTTTCACAACCTGCAAATTGAGGTGCATTGTCCATGACTGAAAAGTTAATTGTTCCATTTGGAGAAACTTTCAGAGTGGAAGTATTAGTAGCTTTTTGAGCAAAACCAAATTGAATTGTTAAGCAAAAAAGAGCAGGGATAATAAATTTTTTCATCTTGAATTTATTTTAAGTTATAAATATACTTTTCTTTTTTGAAAAGTACATTCTGTTCGTAGGAAAAGATACAGTAAAACCATGAAATGCATTTTTTTTAGATGAATGTACTTTGGCTATGTATCAAATATTTAAAAAATTACGCAAACGATATCGTTGAAAATCAGCTTACAAAGGTGTTAAAAAGTAGTTGTCAATCCTGCAATTAAAGTAGGTTTTTTTTTCATTCTTTGCGGTTTTGAAAGCCATTTTTTAGTAAAATGATAATTCTTACATCTTTGTGAATTCTTTCATTTGTTTCCCAAAAATTCTTATATACATTTGATCTTATCAAACACTTGAAATTATGGCAATTAAAAAGCAATATTTAAAAAGCAAACCACTTTGCAAAGTAACCTTTAGTGTTGCTGCAAAAGAAGCAACAGCAGTTTCTGTAGTTGGAAATTTTAATGAATGGAACACAGAAGCAACAAGCTTAAAGAAATTAAAAAACGGAACGTTTAAAGCAACAGTTGATTTGGAAAAAGATGCTGAATATGAGTTTCGTTATGTAGTAGATGGAGCTTACACAAACGATGAACAAGCAGATGCGTATAAATGGAATGATTTTGCAGCTGCCGAAAACAGCGTTTTGAGTTTATAATCAGAAATTTGACTTTGTAAAGAAGCTTTCTATAGCAATATAGAAGGCTTTTTTTGTGTATTATAGTTTCTTTAGCAATTCACGTTTTACACGGCTAAACCATTCGTATCTAAGAATACTAAGTACAATGCTGTCGCGTCTCCCATCTGCGGAAGCGCAATTACTACGCAACACACCTTCTTCAGTACATCCAATACTTTTCATTGCGGCAATACTACGTTTATTTTTATTATCTGCTCTAAACTCTACGCGTTGTACTTTCATGTGTTCAAATGCAAATTGAAGCATTAAAAACTTGCAATTTTTATTCAAGCCTGTTCCTTGAAAATCTTTCCCGTACCAGGTATAGCCTAATGAAACAGTTTGATGATCTTGGTTAAAATCGTAAAATCGGGTAGAACCTGCATACGTTTTAAAACGTTTGTCATATACAATAAATGCATACGCCGTTTCCTCAACTCTTCCTTCGGTTGCTAAAGCAATATACTTGCGTAAATTGTCTTCTCCGTCGCCAGGAATGAGCGAATATTTCCATAATTCAGATTCGTTTAAAGAATAAGGTAGCAAATATTTAAAATCATCCGATTGTAATGGACGAAGTTGAACAAAACCATTGTCTAAAACGTAATTTTTTTTGAAGTCTAGTAAAATCATTCTGGCTTATCCTATTCTTAAAGATTCAAGAAATATTGTATTCAACTGTAAAAGTACATAAATCTGTTAGAGTTTATCTTGCTATTTTATTGAAAATGATAGCATATGAGTGTTTAATCAATAATAAAATAAAAGGAATTAAAATTAGTGAGTTTTGAGGCGCGTCCATTACAATTGTATTATTGTACTTTAAACACAATAGGAAGCGTGTATCGGATGTCTATTTTTGTGTTTTCTAGCTCTCCTGGTTCCATTTTTGGAAGCGATTTTACAACTCTTCTAGCTTCTCTAGCAAGTCTTGGATGTGGCGCTTTTGCTTTTACTTTGATTATTGCTCCTTTTTTATCTACCGTAAAAATCACATAAATTTTTTGAATTCCGTTTAAATTTAATTTGGTAGCTAATTCGACATCAAAGTATTCAGCAACATGTTTTGAGATATTTTTCGACATACATTTTCGCAAAGCTTCATTGGTCTTTTTTGATTCGCATCCTGGGTAGACAATGTATTTTTCAGGACCGCTAAATGGAACTCTTTCAGGTTCATAATATGGTAAAGGAATCAATTTTTTGTTTTCACGATCAATCTTTAAAAAAAGGTGACTTGCAAAGCGTGATTTTGTAGCTTTAGTCATCGCTACAGGTTTGAATGGAATATCTTCTAATGAAAAACTTAAATCGATCTCGAAAAAGTTCAATTCTCTTTCATGAAATTTTAAAGAAGATTTTTCTAAAGCTAGCGTTCTATTTTCATAAAAGAATAAGTTTGTATTCATGAAAATAGTATCTTTTTTTGTCTTTTGAATTACCTTTTCAATATCCTCTTGTGACAATGCCTGAAAAGCTAGATTTCGCAGTTTCTCATCACTACAATCAAATCGTTCTTCGTTATCATCACAACCTTCTGCATATGGAGATGGCGGCGGCGATTGAGAGTAGCGTGTCGTTTTTTGAGCGTTACAGATGTATACTGTAAAACACATTATCGTTATGGCAAAAAAGTATTTTTTCATGGAGTTAATCTTATAAAATTAAATAGCAACAGCACCTTTTATGCGCGGATGATGTTTGTAATTTACCAATTTGAAATCTTCAAAAGTAAAGTCGAAAATACTCTTCACATTCGGATTAATTTCCATGGTTGGAAGTGGATATGGTTCACGTGTTAATTGCAATTCTACTTGTTCAAAATGATTGCTGTAAATGTGCGCGTCACCAAATGTGTGTATAAAATCTCCGTATTCGTATCCGCACACTTTTGCCATCATCATGGTTAATAATGCATACGAAGCAATATTAAACGGAACGCCTAAAAATACATCGGCGCTTCGTTGATATAATTGACATGATAATTTTCCGTCAGCGACATAAAACTGAAAAAATGCATGACAAGGCGGTAAAGCTGCTTTTCCGTTGGCTACGTTTTCACTGAATGAAACTTTGGTATTTGGCAACACACTCGGATTCCATGCAGAAACAATCATACGACGACTGTTTGGGTTGTTCTTTAAAGTCTCAATTACTTCTGACAATTGATCGATACTTTCACTATTCCAATTGCGCCATTGATGTCCGTATACAGGTCCTAAATCACCATTTTCATCTGCCCATTCATTCCAAATACGTACGCCATTATCTTGAAGGTATTTAATATTTGTATCACCTTTTATAAACCATAATAATTCGTGAATAATCGATTTTAAGTGCAATTTTTTAGTGGTCACCATCGGAAAACCTTCGTTGAGGTCAAAACGCATTTGGTAGCCAAATACACTTTTTGTTCCAGTTCCTGTTCGATCTCCTTTTTCATTTCCTGCTGCTAATACGTGTTTTACAAGATCTAAATATTGTCTCATGGTGATTTCTTTTTTATAGTGATGCGATACAAATTTCTATTGTTTTTTTGGGAATAGAAAAACTCAAGATGAATTCAGTTCGTAAAAATAAAAAAAACGCGTTGATTATAAACCAAAGCGTTTGTATTTTATCAATAGGTTATTAACCGTAATTTATCCGAGAATCATTCCAGCAATAGTTGCGGAAATTAAGGAGGCAATTGTTCCTCCAATTAAGGCTTTCATTCCAAATTCAGACAATGTTTTCCGCTGCCCTGGTGCGAGCGAGCCAATTCCTCCAATTTGGATTCCTATAGAAGCAAAGTTGGCAAAACCACATAGCATATACGTTGCAATGATGATAGATTTATCAAATACTAGGTGACCAGCATTTGCAGGATTTTTTAAATCTGCCAATTGAATGTATCCAATAAATTCACTAGCGGCAAGTTTTACACCTAACAATTGTCCCATTTTCATTACATCTTCATAGGCAACACCAATCAGCCACATTAATGGTGCAAATACAGTTCCTAAGATGGCTTCTAGCGAAAATCTAGTATATGGTGTATTTTCAGCCATCCAACTATTCAATGAAGTTACATCGCCAATCCAGCCAAAGATTCCATTAATCATCGCAATAAATGCTACAAATACCAATAACATGGCACCAACATTTACGGCTAGTTTTAAACCTTCTGTCGTTCCGTTTGAGATGGCATCTAAAATATTAGATCCAATTTTATCTTTAGAAACTGCTACATCATTGTTTATTTTTTCCGTTTGCGGATATAATATTTTAGAAATTACAATTGCGCCTGGCGCTGCCATTACAGAAGCTGCTAATAAGTGTTTTGCATAAAAAAGTTGCAATGCAGGATCGTCTCCACCTAAAAATCCAATGTATGCAGCCAGTACAGCTCCGGCAACAGTTGCCATTCCACCGACCATGACAAGCAATATTTCTGAGCGTGTCATTTTTTCTAAATAGGCTTTAATTAATAATGGAGCTTCTGTTTGTCCTAAAAAGATATTTCCGGCAACGGATAAACTTTCTGCACCAGAAATCCCTAAGATTTTTGTCAACACCATTGCCATTCCTTTTACAATCTTTTGGATGATTCCTAAGTAGAATAATACAGAAGTTAAGGCAGAGAAAAAGATGATGGTTGGCAATACTTGAAACGCAAAGATGAATCCGTATGAACTCACATCCATAACACCGCTGAATAGAAATTCACTTCCTGCTTTGGTGTACTCAAGTATGTTTATGAATACTTGTCCAACACTTTCAAAAATACTTTGTACAAAACCAATTTTTAATACTGCAACCGCAATTAATAACTGAACTGCTAGCCCAATACCTACTGTTTTCCAATTGATGGCTTTTCTGTTACTACTAAATAAAAATGCAATTAAAATAAGTGATAGCATTCCTAAAATTCCACGCCAAATACTTGAAAATGACATTCCTTCACTGGCTATAATTTCGCTTTCTTCTTTGTCTAACGAAACATAATCTGGATGTGCTTCATTGATGAATTTATAAATTTGATTTCCACCTTTTTTCAGCGTGAGTGCTTGTGCCGTTTCATCAATGATTTCGTAATAAACATCAATATTTTTAGGAACTTTCTGTTTAAAAACTAATAAATTATTATTTCGCAACCAAAATCCTTTGTTATAATTTCCATCAAAGATATTTTCGTACGATCCGTTATCATTTAACTGTAAAAAATCTTTTCCTTGGGTAAATTCTACCGTTTGTTTTATGCTATCAGGAAATTTCTTTAAGTCTTCATAAATTATATTGCTTGCAAGTTGCCAACTAGCTCCTGCACTTTTCTCTGCTTTCTCTTTTGTAAAATGATACGAAACTCCTTTTTCTTTAAAAACCAATGTAGAATCGGTAAGCGAAGTAATTTTGTATTTACGAATTGTATCCGTTGGTTGGTTGTAATAAAAAACCAATAAATTGTTTTGATGAATGTAATCTCCGCTGGCGTTTAAGTTGTTTTTTGCAGCAAGTTGGTATTGAAATTCTCCTGCTTTCAAGTTCAGTTTGTCAGCATTTGTAATTGGAATAATTTCTTTATTTTCAGCATTTTTGATACTGCTAAAATTCCATTGTCCATCAATTTCAGTCTCTTGCGCACTTAGATTAAAAAGTATACAAAATACGGTTAGAATACTTACTACAAATTTCTGCATTTGAATAGGTGTTTTATTTTTTGTCTTCTTCTCTGTTAGAGATTTCATCTCGAAGTCGGGCTGCTTTCTCATAGTCTTCATCCGCCACAGCGCCATCCAACATATTGTATAGTTCTTGAAGCGAAAGAGAAGTTAAGGTGTTCTCAGCTGTACTTTCTACTATGTCGATATTTTCTTCAGTATCATCGGTAAACAACTCGTCTACCACGATACTTTCTTTTTCGGTATCTTCTTCCTCTTCTTTTGAAGTCAGTTTTAGGAAAATTCCAGCTTTATCCAAGATAGTTTTATAAGTAAAAATTGGTGCATCAAAACGCAATGCTAAGGCAATAGCATCGGAAGTACGTGCATCAATAATTTCTTCTATTTTATCGCGTTCGCAGATAATACTTGAATAAAATACACCATCCACCAATTTGTGAATAATGACTTGTTTTACAACTACATCAAACCGATCGGCAAAATTTTTGAAAAGATCGTGTGTCAACGGTCGCGGCGGTTTGATCTCTTTTTCGAGCGCAATGGCGATTGATTGTGCTTCAAAAGCGCCAATT
>NZ_JBGCDL010000290.1:0-3622 GCF_045105435.1 Kordia sp.
TTTTCGGTTAAAAATTTCATTCAGACCACAAAAATACCGTAAAAATTGAAATTATAATATCTATTTACTAAAGAACAGGTTTCCTACTTCAAGTTCTCCTTCTTTTTTATCGAGTCGAACAATCGTTATTTTCTTCTTCTCATTTTTCTTTCCGTAGTTTGAATAAATCGTTACTTTTAAAATCGTTGGTCCTGATATTTTTTGTACACTATTCGCTAAATGGTTCACGTATATATTATAACTTCCTTTCATTGCATCTTTCAGCATGAATTCTTCTGGACCATATCCTTGCGTAAGATCATTAGACATTCTTCCGCCTATTTGTGTTCGCTTGTTTTGATAGAACGCCTTCTCGCCTCTTGGATCAAAAACCCACAAATCAATATCGGTATCGTTATGATTCCAATCAATCACAATTCGCACATCAACTGGCATTGTTATAAAAGCTTGCTGTTCATTTTTAGTCAGTTTAAGTTCTTTTGCGTATTTACTCGTTAATCTTGCCAATTCGACATACGCAATGCGCTCTATACCTGTAAATCGCCCATTTTCATCTTTTTGAAGCAATTGCCCATCATATAATTTATAAAGCAAATCATAGCTTTTTTTAATTTCCCCTATTTGTTCATATGCCAATGCTAAATCTCTATATGATTGCGGTTCTTCTGGTCGTAATTCTAATACTTTTTTATACGTTAATACAGCCATTTTATAGCGTTCAAAATATTCCAATTTATACGCAGCTGCTTTTAATAGTTCATAATTATCCAATTCGATTTCTAGCAAATTCGTAATCACAGTTACGGCAATAGTTGTTGCTTGGCGCGAATGAAAAAAGTCAGCTACATCTAAGTAAAACGTTGGCGTATTAGCATATTCTTCGCGTATGTCTAAATACTTTTTGTAAGCTGCTGTTACAGTGGTTTCTTTCTGCAATACTTTTATATACGGCATCTTTGCATTCCATGGCTTTAAGGTTATTTTCTGCTCAGCTTTTTTATTGAATGTATCTATTTCATCAGTATTCTCTTTACTTCCATTTTTAGTAGTTACAATAACTACACCACCAGCTCCTCTATTTCCATAAATTGCAGTCGCAGCCACATCTTTCAACACAGATGTAGACTCTATGTCATCTTGGTTTAAACTTCTATATTTATCCTGACTTACTGGTACACCATCAATAACAAATAATGGTGCAATATCACCTTGTAATGAGCTACGACCTCTAATAATAATTGTATTTGATTGCCCTGAACCTGTATTGACACTAACTCCAGCTGCTGAACCTCGAAGCACTTGGTCTAAAGAATTCACTGGAACTTCCGCTATACTTTCGCTACTAACTGTCGCTACTGACGAAGCTACTTTTGCTCTATTTACAGCGCCGCCATAAGCTGTAATTATAACTTCTTCTAACTCCTCTTTTTCTTTTAATTGTACTTGTAAGGAATTAGATCGTACAGTAACTTCTTTCGAACTAAACCCAACAAATGAAACAACAAGTTTTTGCCCTCTACGCACATTCAGTCTATAAAGACCATCAAAATCAGTGGAAGCACCTACAGTTGTTCCTTTAATAATGACAGTCGCTCCAGGCAACGGAATACCTTCGCTATCAATAACGATTCCGTACATCTTGAACATTTTTCCTGAACCGAGATTTGCTTTGTCTTCTGGTATAAATTCTGCGTTATACCATGTTTCAATATCTTTGTAACTTCCCTGCAAGTTGATTCTTCTACTTTTCAAACGTTCTTCTCGTAGTCTTTCTGCTTTTTCTGCTGATTGCATATGTTGTTTGTATTGCACCATCAATTCTTGTGGCGGTTCAATTTTATAACGTACATAATCTTGAATTCTATCCAGAATAATCATCGACGTATAATCGGTAATCAAATCATATTGTTTTGCCAGTGAAATAATAGCACCTTTGTTTTTTTCTTTTGCACGGTATAAATCTTTCAGTTTTTGCTTCGCCCACAAACGTTTTACTTCTTTTGTTCCTTCTGTAGCGGCAATATTTACAGGAATTTTCTCGGTTACTTTTCCACCGTAACCAAATAACAATGTAACAGTAGTATCTTCTGTAAACTGTCCACCAATCGCAAAATCCTGATATACATTTGTTTGTTGATTTGGATATACTTCTTGTACATTTTCTCCATGTTTTACACCTAAAAACTGATACGTTTCTTCTTTTAAGATTTTCGCTGCTTTTGAAAAATTAATACGCAATAAGTTGATATAACTTCCACCAGATTGCGTTGCGATAGCTACTAAGTTTTGATGATTGGATGAAACTACTGAATTGATGGCATATACAGGTATTTTTCTTTTCATAGCAAAATCTCCCAAATTCGCTAAACCATCTGAAAATAATAGTACTTCATCAGCTTTAACTTTTACATGCTTAAATAAATTTAACTTTGTTCCACCATCATATTGAACACTATGTATTTCTGTGATTAAATCACTCGCATCACCATTCTTAATCTTAAACTCTTTGCGAATTTGTATGCTATTGTTAAAAGCAATGAAATCAACTTTTACATTTTGCAAATATCCAAAGTAAGCTTTCAACACTTTCAATTCTTTGTCAATATCTTTATTGCGCATTGAATACGAAGCGTCCCAAAGTATGGTTACTTTTTTAGGCTTCTTTTTTAATCGCACTGATGGTTGTAATGCCTTGTAGTAATAAAAATATCCATTATACGTATTCAAACTTTCTTGATTTAAACTGTTTGGAATTTGAATTACAATTGGATCTTTTGGCGCATGATTGTTCTTTGAAATACTTGCTACATACGCTTCTCCTTTCTTCATAAAGAAAAAACCTTTGTAATTCGTTTTAGAAACTGTTGGTTGTTGTTCATTAAAAACGTTCATTGCTACAGAAAACGTTTCTAAATTCTGCGAAATCCCTAAAGGCAACTCATAACTTTGTTTGCCATCTAATGTGCTTAATTCTTGCTCAAACTTTATAATAATATGTTTATGTTTCTTAGGAAATATTGGGTATACGCGTGCTTTGTAATTGTTCCCTTCTGTTTTTTCTAACAATCCTGGATCAATTTTTCGTCGTATTGTAGTTTCATACGCAACTCTTCCCAATTCCTTTTCAACAATGACAGCATTTCGCATTTTACCATTTACGTCCATTGCAAATCCTGAAACGGTTTGTCCTTCTGCTAACGGAAATACCAACTCGCCTTCTAAAGTTCTATTCAATCCGTTGTAGAATTTCATATCATAGGTTGTTACAGCGAGGTTTCCGACAATTTCAACGCTTACTTTTAAATCGGTCAATTTTAAATCTTGTTCATCTTTCACAGTAACTTTCGGTGTATTTTGCGCAAATACATTCACACAAAAAAGACAAAAGAAAAAATATAGAATTGGTTTCATAATGAGATTGCTTTTAATTTTCAAAAACAAAACTCCGTATTTATAAAACTATAGAAAAGGGAGAATGAGTAAGTCCTCCTTTTGAATGAGTTAATGGAGTTTTTCTAAATTCAATTGTATGGCTACTTTTTTTATCTACGGAATAATTATAAAAAACTTCAATATGATTTTGATTTTGAGTAATATTCCTATAGCTTTAACAATAACTTAC
>NZ_JBGCDL010000291.1:0-12164 GCF_045105435.1 Kordia sp.
CTTTCGCAAATGTGAAAGTTCATTTTCATCTTTGAGTAATTTTGCCGTTTCGTACAAGTTGAGCGAAATGTCCCAGCTTTTATCGTCGTCTGCTTTTTCGAGCGCGTACGCTATTAAAACATCCGAAATGAGTTTGTCTTCACCCGCTTTTGAAATCAATTGGTCTACCGCTTCATTTAGTAAAGCATCTGTGTCGAGTTCTACTTCAAAATTCAGCGGAAGCTTTAAGTCATACGCAAATGTTCTTATGACGCTATGCGTGAATTTATCAATCGTAGCTACTTCAAAAAAAGCATAATTGTGTAAAATACTTTTTAGGACTTCTTTGGCTTTTTGCTGCAATTGCGCAGGATGCAGTTTTAAATCGTTTGCCAATTCTACAAACATGGATGAATTTTTAGCCGTTTCATCAAAAGCAAACACATTTAAGTTTTCAATAATACGTGCTTTCATTTCGGCAACAGCCTTATTGGTAAACGTAACCGCCAAAATTTGCTTGTAAGCCTCTTTATGATTGGTGTTGAGTAGTATGCGCAAATAGTCTTTAACGAGCGTGTACGTTTTTCCCGATCCCGCGGAAGCGTTGTAAATGATAAAAGGTGTAGACACAGAAGATTTTTTAAGCTTATGACAAAGATAGTTTAAAATATAGAGTCGCAATCAAACAAAAAAATCCAGCTTCATTACAAAGCTGGATTTTATTTTAATTAATAGTAATAAATAGTTTTAACATTGGTATCCTGGACAAGAGATTCCTCCAGAGTTTCCTCCACCGCCACCAGTTCCGCCTGTATCACCACCGCCAGTTCCGCAGTTATTTACAGAGCAGTTTGCAAAAGTATAATCGTTACAATCGGTGTAATTTGTACAAGTTACCGTAAGGTCGCAACCATCAATACACGTTTCCGCGATTGACAAGTCGATTGGCTCACAGAAAAATCGTGATCGACGGCCACCGATTACTTGATTTTTTCCTAAATTGGAAACTTGAATTTTTTTCAATTGTAATTTCTTAATTAAATTCTTTTTTTTCATGATTTAAAAATTTTGTGGTTAAACATTTATTAATAAGAGTATCAATAGGTTAATTTGTTACCCTAGGCTAAATAAACAAAAAGTATTTTAAAACTAGATGCTTTAATTTGTAATATTTTTATAATCTTAAACGTAAGTATATTAAAAATAGCAATGCTATAATTATTTTTAATGTCAGAATTTTAAACGTAAAAACTGTTGGAATAGTTCTTTCAGAATAGATTAACTTTATATGAACATTTGCAGAATCTCTTTTGTCCGTTTTATTATGTCCACATATATGAGTATTTTTGTAGGTATAAGAATTAATGTTTAACTAAATAAAACAATCATAATGGCTTTTGAATTACCGAAATTACCTTATGCATACGATGCCCTAGAACCAAATATTGATGCAAGAACGATGGAAATCCACCATTCAAAACATCACAACGGATATACAAATAAATTAAACGCTGCAATTGAAGGAACTGATTTAGAAGGAAAATCAATTGAAGATATATTAACGAACTTAGACATGAGTAATGCAGGAGTTCGTAACAATGGAGGCGGATTTTACAATCACAGTCTTTTTTGGGAAGTAATGAATCCGGAAGGTAAAGGATATCTTTCAGGAGAATTAAAAGATGCTATTGAAGCTGAATTTGGTTCTAAAGAAGCATTCATGGAAGCATTTAGCAAAGCAGCAGCTACGCAATTTGGATCTGGTTGGGCTTGGCTTTGTGTACATAAAGGAGGAAAAGTAGAAGTATGTTCTACACCAAACCAAGACAATCCGTTAATGCCAGGTGTAACTTGTGGAGGAACACCAATTTTAGGGTTAGATGTATGGGAACACGCATATTATTTAAACTATCAAAACAGACGTCCAGATTATATCAAAGCATTTTTTAATGTAGTTAACTGGAATGAAGTTGAAAGACGTTATGCAGAGAGTAAATAAGAAGAAATATTCTTTTTAAAATATAGATAAAGGCGAACAGCAATGTTCGTCTTTTTTTGTTTTTTATTTTAAAGAGCCAAGATTTTTAGAGTCAGGAATCAGGATGTTTTCAAATGCTATTTTTGTATGGTTTGAAACTTTATTTTTTCAAAGTGGATTTTGCATCACTTGTGGAATGACAAAGTGTATAGTAGAAAACTGTGTTAAGCAGAACTTGATTTAGTTTCTTATAATATTGTACTAGGATTTGAGTGAGTTTTTAACGGCGAATTTGATCTAATTGTGAAGCAATCTGAAAAAGAGCCAAGATTTTTGGAGTCAGGAATCAAGATGTGTTCTAATAGTATTTGTGTAAAGTTTGAAACTTTATTTTTTCATTGAAGATTCTGTATTCATTGAAGAATGACAAAGTGTAAAGTAGAAAACTGAGTTAAGCTGAATATGATTTAGTTTCTAACGGCAAATCCGATCTAATTGCGCAGCAATCTAATAATCTAAGAGATTTTCGCTTTAGCGAAAAACAAGTCTAAAAGCGCAGCGATCTAATATCTATAAGCGAAAGCGATCTCATTTCACTATTGCGCATAAAAAAAGGTGGAATAAACCACCTTTTTTTGCCCCAAATCTTACCATGAACTTAACCTACTTATGCTATGGCATTGCTAATGTAAGTAGACTGGTTTAAACAGCACTAATAAATCAGATCAAATGCCTTTATTTTAGACAAAGTGTATATTTTAACTTTTATTTAAGGTTTCAATAATGCTGTCAGAAAATTTCTTACTTAAAAAATCTCTTTTTTATTGAATTACAAAAGCTTAATAAGCACGTTCTTTGTTGCCTTCATAAAAATTAATAAATGCTTTGTTTACTACTCGATTTCCTCCATCGGTAGGATAATTCCCTGTAAAATACCAATCGCCTAAATTGTTTGGGCATGCTTTATTTAAATTGGCTACTTTTTGGAAAATTACAGTTACTTCTGCGTTTACTGTATCGGTTTTGATAAGTTCACTTATTTTTTCTGATATTTCTTCATCTGTAAAAGGATCGTAAATTTCCTTTACAAAGTTTTTAACATCAATATCTTTTAAATTTTCTTGTAGTTTACACTTTTGGTACACTTCTTCTACCAAATCGTATTGGTTGCTATCTTTTAATAGCTCCAAAGCGGCTCTAAAAGCGATTAGGTCTTCCATACGCGCCATATCGATACCATAACAATCTGGATAGCGAATTTGTGGTGCAGAAGACACAACTACGATTTTCTTTGGATGCAAACGATCCATCATTTTAATAATACTCTTTTTTAATGTCGTTCCACGCACAATACTATCATCAATAATAACCAAATTATCTTCTGGTTGTATTACGCCGTAGGTTACATCATATACATGCGCTACCAAATCGTCACGACTGCTATCTTCCGTAATAAACGTTCGGAGTTTTACATCTTTGATGGCAATTTTTTCTACACGTGGTCTTTCCGATAAAATTTCACGTACTTTTTCTTCCGATAAGGAACGTCGACCATTTAAAATCTCGTTCGTTTTACGTTCGTTTAAGTATTCTTCTACAGCTTCTGTAAGTCCGAAGAAAGAAGTTTCGGCTGTATTAGGAATAAATGAAAATACCGTATTTCTAATATCGTCATCAATTGCTTTTAATACTTTAGGAAGCAATAACTTTCCAAGATTTTTACGTTCTTGATAAATTTCAGCGTCGCTTCCGCGAGAAAAATAAATACGTTCAAACGAACAAGCTTTGCGTTCTAATGGTGGCAAAATTTCTTTACTTTGAACACTTCCATCTTTTTTGATGATTAATGCATTTCCTGGATCAATTTCTTGTACATCGTCAAAATCTACATTGAATACGGTTTGAATCACAGGACGTTCTGAAGCAACGACAACAATTTCATCATCTTTGTAATAATATGCAGGTCTAATTCCGGCAGGATCTCTTAATACAAAAGAATCTCCATGACCTAACAATCCAGCCATAGCGTAACCACCATCCCAATTTTTAGCAGATCTTTTTAAAATTTTAGCAATATTTAATCGTTCTGCAATTAATGGCGAAGCTTCTTGCTTATTATAACCTTCATCCTTTAGTTTTTTGTATAACTTGGCAACGGCATCATCTAAAAAATGACCAATCTTTTCCATGATTGTCACTGTATCCGTTTTTTCTTTTGGATGTTGTCCAAGTTCAATTAAATTTTCAAAAAGATCGTTTACATTGGTCATGTTAAAATTTCCGGCAACAATCAGGTTACGATGCATCCAGTTATTTTGTCTTAAAAACGGATGCACACTTTCAATACTATTTTTACCAAAAGTTCCGTAACGTACGTGTCCTAAGAATAATTCGCCCACATACGGCAATTCCTTTTTTTGACGTGCTACATCGTTATTCAGTGCTGGCTTTTCTTCCAAAATTGTATTGATGCGATCGTTTACTTGCGCAAAAATATCTTGTATCGGTTGTTGTTCTTTAGAACGAACTCTGCTAATATAACGTTCACCAGGATTCATGTCGAGTTTAATGCTTGCCAGTCCGGCACCATCTTGTCCTCTGTTGTGTTGTTTTTCCATTAGCAAATACATTTTATTGATTCCATAAAATGCAGTACCATATTTTTTCTTATAGTAATCTAATGGTTTTAAAAGCCTCAAAAGTGCAATTCCGCACTCGTGTTTCAAAGCGTCACTCATTGTTGTAGTTTGTTGTGTTGTTTTACGTATTGTGACAAAAAAAAGCGCTCGTAACTGAGCGCTTTTTTTTAGTTTACTTCTATTTCAAACTGCGTCAGTTGTTTAAACTGCTTCAGTCGTTCTATTATTTCTTCTTTCGTGAGCGATTCCATTCGCTGTGTTCCAAACTTCTCTACACAGAACGAAGCTAAGTTAGAACCGTAAATAATAGCATTTTTCATGCTTTCAAACGAAATGTCTTCATGCTTTGCGATATATCCGGAAAATCCTCCTGCAAACGTATCTCCAGCTCCTGTTGGATCAAATACTTCTTCTAAAGGCAATGCGGGTGCAAAAAAGATGTTTCCATCATTAAAAATTAATGCGCCGTGTTCTCCTTTTTTAATTACTACATATTCTGGACCCATTTTATGAATCTTTTGTGCAGCTTTCACTAAAGAGTATTCGCCAGATAATTGACGAGCTTCTTCATCATTAATTGTAATTACATCTACTTTTTTGATCACTGCTAATAAATCGTCCCAAGCACAATCCATCCAAAAGTTCATTGTATCTAGTACAATAAGCTTTGGTTTCTCCGTCATTTGATTTATCACACTCATTTGTACGCCAGGATGTAAGTTTCCTAACATTACAATTTCAGAATCTTTATAGTTTTCAGGAACTACAGGATTAAAATCTGCCAATACATTTAGTTCAGTAACTAAGGTATCTCTAGAATTCATATCATTGTGATATTTTCCACTCCAAAAGAATGTTTTTCCACCTTCAACGATTTCTATTCCTGAAATATCTATATTTCTAGCAGCTAACATATCTAAGTGTTCTTGCGGAAAATCTTCTCCGACAACCGATACAATTGCTGAATCTACATTAAAGTTTGAAGCAGATAATCCAATATATGTAGCCGCGCCACCTAAAATTTTATCTGTTTTTCCAAATGGCGTTTCAATAGCATCAAAAGCAACCGTTCCTACAATTAATAATTTGCTCATTTCTTGAATTAAAATTTTTTGCAAACTTACATAAAATTTTCCCAAGAAAAATAGCTTGTGCGTATAGATCTATTTTTTGTGATTTTTTTGATGGAAAGTAACCCGAAAATCAACTATTCTACCAATTTCTTCAGTGCTTTAAAGTTGTAAAAAGGCGCTCTAGTAATGGTACTATTTATAATCCAATTTGGAATACTTCCGCCAGGATCACCAAATATTTGATGTGTAATGTGTACCGTATTGCCTTGCTGCTCTAGCAACCAATAACCTTCAAATGTAGTAATACGGTAATAATCGTCTTGTATTGCAAATCGATCAGAAGCAGAAGAAATATCAATTTTTACAACGCCATCTGTAATTCGACGTACTTTTAGCGCAATAACAACATCTCTGTTGCGAACTGGCCAAGGAAGATCAAGTGCTAACCAAATTAAATAATCGTCTTCTGAGGCTTTTCTAAGTAGTTTACTATCGAGTGCTTTGTAATTCCAGTCTTGGAGCTCATCTCCATCTAAAATAACATCTAAAACAGCCTCCAAAGAGCTTTTTACAGTCATTTCGGCTTTAAGCACCTTTAAACTACTGGAATTTGTAGATTTTACATAAATCTTAATATCATCTTTATTTTTCTTGAGTTTCCAGCTTTTTTGAGCAAAAAGTGGCGCAACAACGAATAAACTAAAAATAGCAATGTAGATTTTCATATTTGATTTTGAGGAATACAGACATGCAAAAATACGAATATGATCTTAAATAAACTATTTACAGCAATTTACGACTCTCGTTTTCGTGAAAAGAATCAATTTTTACCTTTTCTTTTTTGGAAGCTTCTACCGCTAAAAAATCGCAGCGTTCGTTTTGTTGATGGTTATTATGACCTTTAATCCATTGGAAACGGACAATATGTCTTCTGTAAATTTTTAAAAAGCGCATCCATAAGTCGCTATTTTTTTTTCCAGAAAATCCTTTTTTCTCCCAGCCAAAAACCCATTTTTTTTCTACAGAATCTACCACATACTTCGAATCGGTAAAAACTTTAACATCTGTATGCATGTACTTTAGTTTTTCTAAAGCGACAATTACTGCCAACAATTCCATACGATTGTTTGTCGTTTTTCGATAGCCTTCCGAAAATTCTTTCCGATATGGTTTCCCAACCCATTCCATCACAATTCCGTAACCACCTGGTCCTGGATTTCCTCTAGAAGAACCGTCTGTGTAAATATGTACGTCTGCCATAATTAGGAGTTTAAAAGTACCTGCTCAATAACCTCAGGAAAGTGCTTATATTCAAGATTATGAATCTTTTCAGCAAGCGTTTCTGGAGTGTCATTTTTGGTTATAATTGTCTTTGCTTGGAAAATAATAGCACCTTCATCGTAATTTTCATTGACAAAATGTATGGTTATACCGCTTTCTTTTTCTTTATTTGCAATCACAGCAGTATGCACATGAGACCCATACATGCCTTTTCCTCCATAATTTGGAAGCAAAGCAGGATGAATATTAATCACCTTATTGGGGAAGGCAGCTAGGATGTGAATGGGAAATTTCCAGAGGAAGCCTGCGAGTACAATGAGGTCAATTTGGGCGTTTTGGAGCAAGTTTAGGACATCGTCACTGTCATATAAAGCAGTTTTATTAAAGCTAAAAGCACTGATTTTCAGTTTTTTAGCACGATCTAAAACTTTGGCATGCTGATTGTTAGTCAGAATTTGAACAACGGAAGCATTATTTTGCTCTTGAAAATATCGAATAATATTTTCAGCATTAGTTCCGGAACCTGAAGCAAAAATAGCGATACGCTTCATAAAAAGAGTGTGATTTTAGTGACTGTTGTTTCGACAAAAAAAAGAATAATTATTAACAAAATGAAAGCAAAAGCAAATTACTTATTTTAAAATTTTAGTAAATTAGATCACATTTTTCAAACAAAATGTTGTTTTAAATTAAAGTTTTTTATTTTTGCCAACAATTAAATTTTAAAAACTATAAGATTATGTCAGACATTGCATCAAGAGTAAAAGCGATTATCGTAGACAAATTAGGTGTGGATGAGAACGAAGTAGTTCCAGAAGGAAGCTTCACAAACGACTTAGGAGCAGATTCATTGGACACTGTTGAATTGATTATGGAATTCGAAAAAGAATTCGATATCCAAATTCCAGATGATCAAGCAGAAAATATTGCTACTGTAGGTCAAGCGATCTCTTACATTGAAGAAGCAAAAAAGTAAGAAAAGAATAAATTTTCTATATTTAAAAATGACATTAGAATGCATATCATGCATTCTAATGTTTTGTTAAAAGAAATTTCTTCTTAATTTTTTAAACGAACTTATCAAAGATGGAATTAAAGCGAGTTGTAGTTACAGGTTTAGGAGCATTGACTCCTATCGGAAACACGTTAGATGAATATTGGAATGCGCTTCTTGCTGGAAAAAGTGGAGCTGCGCCAGTAACACATTTTGATCCTGAAAAGTTTAAAACAAAATTCGCCTGTGAAATCAAAAATTTTGAAGTCACAGATTTTATCCATAGAAAAGAAGCGAGAAGAATGGACAAGTTTTCGCAATATGCTGTAGTAGCTTCCGATGAAGCTATTGTAGACGCGAAACTTGATATGGACAGTATTAATAAACTAAGAGTTGGTGTTATTTGGGGCGCAGGAATCGGTGGTTTAGAAACATTTCAAGAAGAAATGATCAACTATGCCAATGGTGATGGAACTCCAAAATTCAACCCTTTCTTTATTCCAAAAATGATCGCAGATATTGCGCCCGGAAATATTTCTATTAAACATGGATTTATGGGACCAAATTATACTACGGTATCTGCTTGTGCATCATCAGCCAATGCGATGATTGATGCTTTAAACTATATTAGATTAGGACATTGTGATGTAATTGTAACTGGTGGAAGTGAAGCTGCTGTTACCATTGCTGGAATGGGTGGATTTAACGCCATGCATGCCATGTCAACACGAAACGATGATCCACAAAAAGCTTCTAGACCATTTGATGCAACTCGTGATGGATTTGTATTAGGTGAAGGTGCAGGTGCTATTATTCTTGAAGAATATGAACATGCAAAAGCTAGAGGCGCTAAAATATATGCTGAAGTTATTGGTGGCGGATTGTCATCAGATGCATATCATATGACTGCTCCACATCCAGAAGGAATTGGAGTTGTGGCAGTAATGAAAAACTGCCTAGAAAATGCAGGAATGCAACCAGAAGAAGTTGATCACATCAATACACACGGTACATCTACTCCATTAGGAGATGTTGCAGAATTAAAAGCAATTACCGAAGTATTTGGCGATCATGCTAAAAACATAAATATCAATTCTACCAAGTCCATGACCGGGCATTTATTGGGAGCCGCTGGCGCTATTGAAGCCATTGCGTCTATTATGGCAATTGAGCACGGAATTGTGCCGCCAACAATAAACCATTCTACGGTAGATGAAAATATTGATCCGAATCTCAATTTAACATTAAATGAACCTCAAAAACGAAATGTAAAAGTTGCCATGAGTAACACGTTTGGTTTTGGAGGACACAACGCTTGTGTATTATTTAAAAAATTAGACTAGCAGATGAATTTTGTTCGCAAAATATTAAATTCCCGATCGTATGAAGATGGGGACTTTTTTGTTGAACTTGAAGATATTCTCGGATTTAAAACCAAAAGAAAGAAGATTTATAAGAAAGCTTTTACGCATCGTTCGATGAATCAGAAAGACTCGAAAGGGAATTCTGTAAATTACGAACGACTAGAGTTTTTAGGCGATGCAATGTTAAGCAGCGTTATATCTTCATACCTTTTTGTAGAAGTTCCTTCTGGAAATGAAGGCTACTTGACAAAAATGCGCTCCAAAATTGTGAGTCGCGAGCACTTAAATGAATTAGGACGCGATTTAAAATTGATCGATTTGGTGCGTTCTCGTATTCCCAAAGATAACTTTGGTGAAAATATTCATGGAAACTTATTTGAAGCACTAGTTGGTGCTATTTTTCTTGACAAAGGATACAAATACTGCGAAAAATTTATTCACCTTCGTGTCATTTCTCCGTATGTTGACATTGAACGCTTAGAAGGAAAAGTAATCAGCTACAAAAGTTTGTTGATTGAATGGTGTCAAAAAGAAAAAAAGAACTTCAAATACGATGTATATGAAGACACAGGAAATGACGAATTAAAACACTTTGCGGTCAAACTTTTTATTGACAATCGTGTCGTTGGTAAAGCACGCGCTACTTCCAAAAAGAAAGCAGAAGAAAAAGCATCAAAAAGAGCCTATTTTGCTTTTCAAAAACAAATTTCCACTTAAAATTTCTATCTTATTTTTCACGTTCATTCAAAATTTCGAAATTACAACGCGGTGATTTTGCGATTTCAAAAAAAGAATTGATAAACGATAACGTTTTCGTTGCGAAATCTTTAGAAACAATACCAAAAATTAACCTTTATATACGCATTAAGTTCTATATTTACATTTGTTAATTGTAAGATTTATGGCAATTCATAAACTCTTTGAGGATGATTTTGAAGAAGATACCTATACGTTGATAGCAATTCATTGTTCAGCAGAAGATTACCGATTGGCGTATTTACTAAACAACAATCTCAATCTAAAATTAGCAAGAAAAAAGGAAGATTTGGATTATAATTATTTGGAAGCTTCCTTTTCAATTTATGAATGGGATGACGATGAAAATTTTGTAACCTGGAATTTGGTAGCGAATACAAGCAAAAAAGAAGTAGAACGAATTGCAAGTGCAGGATCTTTATTTTCAGAACAACAAGGAAAAAGAACAGTATCCAAATACTTAATTCCTGAACGAAAAAAAGTAGATTATTTTGTTAAAATATCTAGCGAAAGTCATTTAAAATCCCCGAAAATCATAGTATCTAAAATAAATGCCATTGCAGAAGTAATTACCGCATATATTTTAGATGCAAACCAACTAAAATCTAAAAACAATTTAATTTTTGAGTAATGCCAAAAAGAAAAAAGACGAAAATAGTAGCTACATTAGGACCCGCAACAAGTTCTAAGGAAATCCTTAAAAAAATGATTGAGCAAGGAGTAGATGTATTTCGCATCAACTTTTCGCATGCCAATTATGATGACGTAAAAGAACGTATCACAATGATTCGCGAATTAAGCAAAGAATATGGATACAACACGTCAATATTAGCCGATTTGCAAGGCCCAAAACTAAGAGTTGGAGTCATGTCGGAAGACGTAATTGTAGAACCAGGAGACGAAATTGCATTCTGTACAGGGAAAGAATTCAAAGGAACATCAAAAAAGGTGTACATGAATTACGAAAACTTCCCAAGAGATGTAAAAGCTGGTGAACGTATCTTACTTGACGATGGAAAATTAATGTTTGAAGTCGTAAAAAGTGACGGAAAACAAGAAGTAACAACGAAAGTTATTCAAGGTGGACCTTTAAAATCTAAAAAAGGAGTCAACCTTCCAAATACAGACATTTCATTGCCAGCTTTGACAGAAAAAGACGTGAAAGATGCCATTTTTGCCATCGGACAAGAAGTAGATTGGTTAGCGCTTTCATTTGTACGTCACAGTCAAGATTTAATAGACTTGCAAGCAATTATAAACGAACATTCTGAACACAAAATTCCAATCATTGCCAAAATTGAAAAACCAGAAGCAGTTGCTAACATTGATAAAATTGTAGCGTATTGTGATGGTTTAATGGTTGCACGTGGCGATTTAGGAGTAGAAGTGCCAGCACAAGAAGTTCCATTAATTCAAAAGCAATTAGTACTTCGTGCTAAAAAAGCGAGAATTCCAGTAATCATTGCTACACAAATGATGGAAACTATGATTACAAGCCTTACGCCAACAAGAGCTGAGGTAAATGATGTGGCAAACTCAGTAATGGATGGAGCTGATGCGGTAATGTTATCAGGTGAAACATCGGTTGGTAAATATCCAGTACAGGTAATTCAGCAAATGACAAAAATCATTAAAAGTGTTGAAGATTCGCCATTAATTGATGTACCACAAGAGCCGCCACACATTCGTACCAAGCGATACATTACAAAATCAGTATGTTATCACGCTTCAAACATGGCAAATGAAATCAAAGCAAAAGCCATTTGTACACTGACAAATAGTGGATATACAGCTTTTCAAATTTCGGCTTGGCGACCAGATTCGCATATCTTAGTATTTACATCAAACACAAGAATACTTTCACAATTAAACCTACTTTGGGGCGTAAAAGCATTTTTCTATGACAAATTTGTAAGTACTGATGATACTGTAGAAGATGTAAACAGAATAGCCAAATCAAAAGGATTTGTAAAGAAAAATGACATGTTAATCAACTTAGCTGCCATGCCAATTACAGACAAAGGAATGGTAAACACATTACGTGTATCATTAATAGAATAAAAAGTATAATTTTTTTAATACATTGCACAATGTGCTTGG
>NZ_JBGCDL010000292.1:0-21408 GCF_045105435.1 Kordia sp.
CTTAAAATGTTATTGAATGTTTCACTAGGACGCATTGCTTTTGCAGTTATATCGTCGTTTGGCATGTAGTATCCGCCAATATCCATAGGAGAACCTTGCGCATCATTTAATTCCGTAACGATTTTATTTTCGTTTTCAGCAAGTTGCGAAGCGATTGGAGTGAAGCGCGCTTTTAATTCCGCATCTTTCTCCTGAGTAGCCAATGCTTGCGCCCAGTATAAAGAAAGGTAAAAGTGACTTCCTCGGTTGTCTAACTCATTCACTTTGCGTGAAGGTGATTTTTTGTTTTCCAAAAATTTATCCGTTGCATCGTCCAGCGTTTCTGATAAAACGATTGCTTTGTTGTTGTCGTAATTTGACCCTAAATGCTCTAAAGAAACCGCTAATGCTAGGAATTCCCCTAAAGAATCCCAACGTAAGTGTCCTTCTTTGTTGAATTGTTGCACGTGTTTTGGAGCAGATCCACCAGCACCAGTTTCAAACAATCCGCCACCATTCATTAATGGAACAATAGAGAGCATTTTTGCACTTGTTCCTAATTCTAAGATTGGGAAAAGATCCGTTAAGTAATCACGCAATACGTTTCCTGTTACAGAGATTGTGTTTTCTCCTTTTTTGATACGTGCTAAAGTGAATTTTGTAGCTTCTTCTAGGGCTAGAATGTGAATTTCTAATCCTTCAGTATTATGGTCTTTTAAGTATAGATTTACTTTTTTGATTAATTCTGCATCGTGTGCTCTTTCTGCATCTAACCAGAAAACTGCTGGCCAGTTTGTTGCGGTAGCTCTGCTTACGGCTAGTTTTACCCAGTCGCGAATTGGTGCATCTTTTACCTGACACATTCTCCAAATATCTCCAGCTTCAACTGCATGTTCTGTGAGTGTATTTCCTTCGGCATCAACTACACGAACAGTTCCGTCAGCAGGAAGTTCAAAAGTTTTATCGTGCGAACCATATTCTTCTGCTTTTTGAGCCATTAATCCAACATTAGGAACAGTTCCCATTGTAGTAGGGTCAAAAGCACCATTTTCAATACAGAAATCAACAGTAGCTTGGTATAAAGCTGCATAACTACTATCTGGAATTACGGCTTTTGTATCTTGTGTTTTTCCATCTGCGTCCCACATTTTTCCTGAGTTACGAATCATTGCAGGCATTGAAGCATCAATAATTACGTCACTTGGTACGTGTAGGTTTGTGATTCCTTTGTCAGAATCGACCATAGCGATATCAGGACCATTTTCCATAGCAACTGCAATATCACCTACAATTTCTTCTTTCTTTTCGGCAGATAATTCTTCTAGATTGTTTAGTAAGTTTCCAAAACCATTGTTTACATCTACGCCAATTTCGTCAAAAGTAGCTTGGTATTTTTCAAATAAATCTGCGAAGTACACACGCACTGCATGTCCAAAAATAATAGGATCACTTACTTTCATCATTGTTGCTTTCATGTGAAGAGAGAACAACAATCCTTTTTCTTTCGTATCTGCAATTTCTCTTTCCAAGAAAGCAAGTAATGCTTTTTTGCTCATCACTGTAGCGTCGATCACTTCGCCAGCTACTAATGCAATTCCTTCTTTTAATACGGTTTTGTTTCCGTTAGCATCAGTATGTTCAATATTTACTGAAGTAGCGTTTGCAACGGTTACAGATTTTTCATTGGAACGAAAATCTCCTGCATTCATTGTAGCGACATGTGTTTTTGAGTCAGATGACCAAGCGCCCATGCTATGCGGATTTTTCTTAGCGTAATTTTTTACAGCTTTTGGCGCTCTACGATCAGAGTTTCCTTCGCGTAATACAGGGTTTACAGCTGAACCTTTTACTTTATTATATTTTGCTAAGATTGCTTTTTCTTCTTCCGTTTCTCCTTCTTCTGGATAATCAGGAATTGCAAATCCTTTGGCTTGTAATTCGGTAATTGTGGCTTTTAATTGCGGAACAGAAGCACTAATGTTTGGTAGTTTAATAATGTTTGCTTCTGGTTTTTTCGCTAATTCTCCTAACTCAGTTAACGCATCATTTACGCGTTGTTCTGGTGTTAAGTATTCTGAGAAATTTGCTAAAATTCTTCCTGCTAAAGAAATATCTTTTGTTTCAATATCGATTCCTGAAGGAGCCGTAAATGCTTTTACGATTGGTAAAAAAGAATGCGTAGCTAATGCTGGTGCTTCGTCAGTTTTCGTGTAGATAATCTTTGTTGATTTTGCCATATTGTTTTGTAGATATTATTTAGGTATTATAGATGTAATTTTTACGAGGTGCAAATATACAAAATGATGTGAGATTAAGCCAATGTTAACCTGTCTAGTATGAAAAGTTGTTATGTTTTATATATGACAAAAGCCATATCATTGTAATTTCTTACCTTGACATGGCTTTTTTTAAAATGTGTGTTATGAAATGTATCACTAATTTCTCAGCTAATTCATTATATAATACAACACTTCAGTTTCGAAATGAGTTTTGTCGTTAATTTTACTTAATTAGAAACTTACTTCTGTTGTTCTTTAATATACCTACTTGTACATATACACTTTCGTGATGTGTCCTTTTATGTAATTTTGAATTCTTTGCAGAATTGCAGATCACATAATACATTTAGTAGCATCTTAGCAATACTAATAAATTTCGGTGTCATTCCTTGAGTCTTTTGTAGCAAGCTACATTAGAAATAGAATTCCATTTTCTTTGATGATGATTTGTGTCCAAAAAATCATTTCCAGAAAATTTATTAAAATAACAACTGTTAGAACGTTCTTTAGAATTTACAGCGTCTGATTTGCATCTTTCTTTATAAATTCTTTTATAAATGTAGTATAAGTTTTTGAAAAAGCAAGAGATATAATAGATTAGAAATCAACAAGATATAAACCGTAGTTATGAACAATTGTTTATAACGAAAAAAGTCCTGCAATGTTGCAGGACTTTTTTATTGTATTGTTTTGAAAGATTTTATTTGAATCTTCTTTCTTTAATTCTAGCTTTCTTACCAGTAAGACCTCTAAAGTAAAAGATACGTGCTCTACGTACTTTACCTCTTTTGTTTACTTCAATTCTTTGAAGTGCTGGTAAATTAACAGGGAAAATACGCTCAACTCCAACTGTTCCAGACATTTTTCTGATTGTAAATGTTTCAGTTGAACCTGAACCTCTACGTTGAATTACAACTCCTCTAAAGAACTGCGTACGTGTTTTTTCACCTTCACGGATTTCGTAATAAACTGTAATTGTATCTCCTGCTGCGAATTCAGGGAACTCTTTTGTTGTAACAAATTCGTCTTGTACAAATTTAATTAAAGCTTCCATTTTAAACTTTTTATAAATATTAATTCAAACCAACATGCACGTCTATCGCCAGAGGTTGACTCAAAATTGAGTGCAAAAATAAGTATTTATTATGAATTTACAATTGTTTTATTTGAAAATTTAAATACTAATTAACTAATTAGTTTATAGTACTTCTCGATACAATTGTCTATTTATTTCGACTGCGCTCAATATGATAGAAAATCACTCGAAGGGACGTTTTGAGATTACATAAGAAGCGATCTAAGAGTGAAACAAGTCTAACAATCTAACAGCGGAGCGAATCTAGGAGCAAAGCAAGTCCAAAGATTACTCGTCCAATAAATCTGGTCGTAACTTCTTCGTACGTTCGTATGCTTGTTCTTCGCGCCAAGCTTCAATTTTTGGAAAGTTTCCAGACAATAACACTTCCGGCACTTCCCAATCGTTATATTTTGCAGGTCTTGTATATACAGGTGGCGCTAGTAAATTGTCTTGAAACGAATCGGTTAGGGCAGAAGTTTCATTTCCTAATACACCTGGAATTAATCGAATGATGGAATCACATAATACAGCTGCGCCCAATTCTCCACCAGAAAGCACATAATCGCCAATCGAAATTTCTCTGGTAATGAAATGATCGCGCACACGCTGATCTACTCCTTTATAATGTCCGCAAAGAATAATAATATTTCCTTTCAGCGAAAGCGTGTTGGCAATTCCTTGATTCAGCGTTTCTCCATCAGGCGTCATATAAATGACTTCGTCGTAGTCGCGTTGCGATTTTAAATCAGATAAACAACGATCTATTGGTCCAAGCATCATCACCATTCCTGCGCCGCCGCCAAACTGATAATCGTCAATAGATTTGTAATTATCGGTAGTATAATCGCGCAAGTTATGCAGATGAATTTCCACAATACCTTTGTCAATTGCCCTTTTTAAGATTGACGCTTCAAACGGACTTCTTACTAAATCAGGAACTACAGAAATGATATCAATGCGCATGATGGATAGAATTAGTTTTTGTTCTTATTGATTTCGTCCTGAAGCTTTCTGCGAACTTGTTGTTCACGTTCCAATGCACGTTTGCGGTGTTCTTCAAATTCGTGTTCTGTTTCAGTCAATTTTGCTTTTGCTTCTTTGGTAATTGTATTGCTCGCTTTGAATTTATACGTAAAGAATAACCATAAAACGCCTAAAACGGCTATAATTCCCCACATTAATGACTGATAACTTCCTTTACTCAATTGTAAACCAAGCAATGAAATGCTGTCTTTTTCAGTGTTTAAATCTTCAATTTTCTGGTTTACGGCAGCAAAATCAGCTTTCAATTTTTCTATATCTGTTTGTTGTGTAGCTACTTTTGCCACTTCCGTAGATAGGTCTTTTTGAGCCGCATTGATAGAATCGGCTACATTCTTCTGTAACTTTTCTATCCATTCGCGCTTTACAACTTTATAATTCTTGTATTTGTTAGAATTTTTAATTATGAACTCAAATTGTTCTTTAATTGGTCCGTCTTTGAGCTTTAAATTCGCATTTTTTGCTACGTTTTGTGCGCTCGCTAGTACTGAGAAACTCAGCGTTATTGCTAGGAATAGGTATTTCGCTTTCATCGTCTTTTCAAGTTTAAAATAACAGTTGTCAAATAAACGAAGATATTTTTATTTATTGTGTGAATTTATAAATAAAAAAAGAGCCTCAACTTAGAGACTCTTTTTTGCATATTATTTTTGCCTTCTACTAGTAATATGTAAAGCGTCTTACTTTCGAAATATATTTAGCCAATCGCATTACTTGGTGAGAATATCCGTACTCATTATCATACCAAACGTATAAAATGATGTTTTTTCCACCTTCGCGTACAATAGTTGCTTTGCTATCAAAAATTGATGGCGCCGAAGAACCAACAATGTCAGAAGAAACTAATTCGTCGTTCAATTCATATTTAATTTGCTCTACCAAATTACCTTCTAAAGCATATTTCTTAAAAATAGTATTTACACTTTCCAAAGAAGTTGCATTTTCAATTTCTAAATTTAAAATCGCTAATGAACCGTTTGGTACAGGAACTCTAATCGCATTTGAAGTTAATTTTCCTTCCAATGACGGCAATGCTTTCGATACTGCTTTTCCAGCACCAGTTTCAGTAATTACCATATTTAAAGCAGCAGCTCTACCACGACGGTATTTTTTATGCATATTATCTACCAAGTTTTGATCGTTGGTATATGCGTGAATCGTTTCTAAGTGTCCGTGACTTAATCCGAAAGAATCTTCAACAACTTTTAATACTGGTGTAATTGCATTTGTAGTACAAGAAGCAGCAGACCAAACCTTTACTTCATCAGGATTGTGCTCTGTGTGGTTTACACCATATACAATATTTGGAACGCCTTTTCCTGGCGCAGTCAATAATACTTTATCGGCACCATTTGGAACTAAATGTCTTTCCAAGGCTTCTTTGTCTCTAAAAGCACCTGTATTGTCAATAATTAACGCATCGTTAATTCCGTATGTTGTATAGTCAATTTCTTCTGGTCCGTTTGCAGAAATAACATGAACTGTAGTTCCGTTGATGATTAATGCTGAATTTTCAACATCAATACCAACAGTTCCAGGGAAATCTCCATGAACAGAATCGTTGCGTAATAATGAAGCTCTTTTTTCTAAAACCGTTTTATCAACTTTTCCACGAGTTACAATCGCGCGTAAGCGTAATTGATTTCCGCGTCCAGTACGTGTCATTAATTCTCTTGCTAATAAACGTCCAATACGTCCAAAACCATATAAAACCACGTCTTTCGGTGTAATTCCATCAGATTTTTTGGCATCTTTTAATTTATCAACCACAAACGAAGTTGCGTTTGTATACTGATTGTCTTCTAAATGATACTCGTATGTTAATTTCCCGATATCAATTTTAGATGGCGGAAGATCAATTTTAGCAATTGCCTGTGCAATTTCTACAGTATCAAAAATAGAGATCGGTTTTTGTACAAATTGACCTGCATATTCGTGAAGATTTAAAATCTCACTCACATTTCTGTCAATTAGTTGATTTCTAAAAATAACAAGCTCAATTGATTTATCGTACCATAAATCGCTTACATTCTTAATAAATTCAACAGTAGCACGTCTTCTATCTGCTTGAAAAGTGAGTTCCTTTTCGTAAATTTCATTAAAACTCATAGTCTTACGTTTGTGTAGTTGTGTTTAAATTTTGCGCAAAAGTATACAATTTCAAACGTTTTCGTAAATAAAAGAAAGAGTTTTTTTGAGGGCTATTTAAAGTGAAGATTGTAGAATGCGTAACAAAGCTCTAATTTCCTCAAACAAGTTGAAACTAAACTGCGTATGATATGAAAATATCTCTAAAAAATAATTTTGAAGTTGAAGAACACAAAAAAAGCGAGGCACGTTTTAGGTGTCTCGCTTTTCCAACATATATAGATGGCACTTTTTTATCGAAAGATAAAACGCTCGTATTGTCCTTCCGGATTTATAAATGCTAGTATTCTAATTTGATCTTCTCCATATTTGTCAAGAAATTCTTTTAAAACTTTCGCCGATGCTACTTTTTTGCCATTTACTTCAATTAAAATATAGCCTGGCGTAATTCCTAATTCTTCCTCTAATTGTCGGTTATTGTTATCCGTTACCTTTAAACCGTAACCAAGTGTATTTTCTTTGTCTAAATTTTCAAGCTGCATATTCATTAACTTGACAGAAGTAGCCACTTTTTCTTTCACCAAGGTAACAGGTACTATCTCATATTCTTCGTCACGTAATATTGTTACATTTACAACATCTCCAGGGCGTTTAGAACCTAAGTAGCCTGACAAGTCAGCAAAGTTTGAAATTTTTACTTCGTCTATTTTTTTGATAATATCGCCTTTTACAATTCCAGCTTTTGCAGCGCCAGAATCACTAAATACTTTTCCGACATAAAAACCTTCTGTTTCAGCAATTTCAAGTTTTTCTGCTACGACCGAATTCAAAGATCCACCAGTAAGTCCTAACAATCCTTTTTGTACATCACCAAACTCTAATAAGTCTGCAACAATCTTTTGTGCAATATTACTTGGTACCGCAAATGAATATCCGATATACGAACCAGTTTGAGAAGAAATTGCCGTATTAATGCCAATCAATTCTCCATTTGTATTCACTAATGCGCCACCAGAATTCCCTGGATTTACCGCTGCATCTGTTTGAATAAATGATTGACTCAAATTATCACCTTCGTTTAAATCTCTTGCTTTTGCACTAATAATTCCCGCCGTAACGGTAGAAGTCAAATTAAAAGGATTTCCCACGGCTAAAACCCATTCACCAATTTTGGCATTGTCAGAATTTCCGAAAGAAATATATGGCAACGCTTCGTCTGCTTCAATTTTTAACAGAGCAATGTCCATTTTTGGATCTGTTCCAATAAGTTTAGCAACGTAATTCTTATTATTATTTAAAGTCACCTGAATTTCGTTAGAACCTTCAATCACATGATTGTTTGTAACAATATGTCCATCTGGCGTAATAATTACGCCCGAACCAGTTCCAATTTGGGTTTGTGGTTTTCCTTTGCCATTATATAAATCCCATACGCTTCTTGGTGCAATTTTGGTAATTTTATTTTTAACATGTACAACAGCATGGACTGTTTTTTCAGCGGCAACTGTAAAGTCAATATTTGCTGCAGCAGCACTTGTTGTTTTTGAGTTCGTGTTATTTACATAATTTATAGGAGTCGTTGTTTTTTGTTCAAAAACGGAAGCTTTGTCAACTTTTTCAGGGGATTCCGAAAAAATCTTATAAGCTCCAATGCTAATAACGCCTGCTAATACAGAAACGAATAGTAAACTTGCAAATTTTTTCATATTTAGTTATTTAATTTATTAATTTTTGTGAATATTTCTAATGTCTTTGTCTACATTTAACACTTAAAATTACATATTTATTGTAGTCACATTTTAACTTTAACGACACTTTAACATCACTCAGATAATCAATACTTTATTTGTACTTTTGTCAGCATCAAACAAAATAAATGACACTATCTTTTTATAAATATCAAGGAACAGGAAATGATTTCGTGCTCGTTGATAACAGACAGGATATATTTCCCAAAAATGATACCAAACTTGTACATCACTTGTGCGATCGAAAATTTGGCGTCGGCGCCGATGGTTTAATTCTTTTAGAGAATGATGCAGACTACGATTTTAAAATGGTCTATTACAATGCTGATGGAAATGAAAGTTCCATGTGTGGAAATGGTGGCCGTTGTATTGTAGCTTTCGCGAATTTTCTCGGAGTCATTCAACAAGAAACTACTTTCATTGCCATAGACGGGAAGCATTATGCAACGATTGATGGCGATCAGGTTCATTTGCAAATGCAAGATGTTGTCAACATTGAAGATCATGCCGATTATGTATTTTTAAATACAGGTTCGCCACATCATGTAACCTTCAAAGACGAACTTGAAAAATTCGATATCAAAAAAGAAGGCGCAGCCATTCGGTATGGTGCTCCATATTATGAAGAAGGTTCCAATGTAAACTTTGTCAAAAAGCTTTCCGACACGGAATTTAGAGTGCGAACGTATGAAAGAGGTGTAGAAGATGAAACACTTTCGTGTGGAACTGGTGTAACAGCTGTAGCACTCGCAATGCATCATTTGCAAGAAACTAGCGCAAACGAAGTGGTTTTGCAAGTAGAAGGCGGACGTTTAGAAGTGTCTTTTGAACGCGATCAAACTTCGTACAAAAACATCTTTCTAAAAGGAAAAGCAACACAAGTATTTAAAGGAGAAATTTTATGCTAACACTCACAGGCGAAAAACTATATTTACGCGCACTCGAACCCGAAGATTTAGATTTTATCTACGAAATAGAAAACGACGAATCTATTTGGGAAATCAGCGCCACACAAACGCCGTATTCACGATTTTTAATCAAACAATATTTAGAAAATGCACACCAAGACATTTATGAAGCCAAGCAATTGCGCTTAGTGATGGTGAGTAATAAAAAGGAAAATGTTGGTCTTATAGATCTTTTTGAATACGATCCCAAAAACAAACGTGTTGGTGTCGGTTTGCTCATCGCGAAAAGAGAATTTAGACACAAAGGTTACGGCAGTGAAGCATTGCAGTTAGTGTGCAATTACGCATTCAAACACTTGCATGTACATCAACTATTTGCAAACATTGGTGAGGATAATGAAGCAAGCATCAAACTGTTTGAAAGTTTGGGTTTTCAACAAATCGGAATCAAAAAAGATTGGACGTTTGTCAATGGCGAATATAAAAATGAAATTCTATATCAAAAAATCAACTAAATGTACTTACGTAAAATATTGATCGGAATTTTGATACTTGGAATCATTGGTGGTTCTTATTTCATATATAACATCACACAAAAAATCTTTAAGCCAATTACGGCGTTCAACAATGAAGAAGCGTATATTTATATTCCTTCTGGTGCTGATTTTAAATATGTCAAAAATGAATTAGCGCCTTTATTGACAGATGTAGATGCTTTTTCAACTTTGGCAAAAAAACTAGGGTACAAAAGCCGTATAAAAGGAGGGAAGTACATCATCCGTAAAGGAATGAATAGCAATGATATTGTAAAGACTTTGCTAGATCCAAGTCAAATGATAACGATTGAACTTCCTGCGAGTCGAGAGTTAAAATTAATACGAGAAATCGCTAAAGATATTTCTGCACAAATAGAAGCTTCTGAAAATGAAATATACGAAGTAATGGTTGATACTATATATCCTAAAGAAAAAGGATATAAGCTTATAGAATTGCAAGATATATATGACGAAAACACATATAGAATTCCTTGGAATACTTCCGCAGAAGAATTTAGAACAATTGTATTTGATCGTTATCAAAAGAAGAAATTAAACCAGTAGATGAAGATATTCCTCAAATTACTTTTTATTCTCTGTTTTGTAAATGTAGTTTCAGCACAACTAACGCCACCTGATTTTTTGAAAGCTTCAGATACGTTACACAAACCAAGACGCAATTTTGTTACCATTACAGAAGCTTCATTGGCAACTGCAACCTTGGTTGGTTTGGATCGAATTTGGTATGCTGATTTTGATCGTTCTTCTTTTAAATTTATAAATGATAATAATGAGTGGATGCAAATGGACAAAGCGGGTCATGTATTTACGTCTTATTATGTTGGAAACATTGGTGCTGAAGTGCTTGATTGGAGCGGTGTTTCTAAGAAAAACCAGTTAATTTTTGGTGCAACGCTCGGTTTTACCTTTTTAACTGCTGTAGAAGTCATGGATGGATTTTCTGCTGAATGGGGAGCTTCTTGGGGAGATGTGTTCGCAAACGGACTCGGAACAGGCTTATACGTCGGACAAGAATTATTGTGGAATGAACAACGCATCAAATTAAAGTATTCATTTCATCGAACGCGCTTTGCTGAAATTCGCCCAAACAAACTCGGAAATGGTTTTTTAGAAGAAACTCTCAAAGATTACAACGGACAAACCTATTGGCTCAGTGCCAATGTGCATTCGTTCTTTAAGCAAAGTAAAATTCCAAGATGGTTCAATGTGGCTTTTGGCTACGGTGCGGAAGGATTAGTTGCTGGAACTACAGAAACACAACGTGAAATTTTGCCAGAACTAAAACGTTTTCGGCAGTTTTATTTAAGTATTGACATCGATTTAACAAAAATACAGACAAAATCTAAATTTCTTAATAGTATTTTTAACGTAATAAACTTTATTAAAATACCTGCTCCAGCTTTGGAAATCAATAGTTTAGGTAAAATTCGCTTCCATCCGATCTACTTTTAAGACAACTTTAACATAAAAACGCTATTATTTAAAAATAATGTGTATATTTGCACGCTGAAATTTTAAGCGTAATCATGTTGATTAGTTAGTCTTAAAGAAATCAATTTTTATGAGAAAAGGGGCAATAAAATTCTCAATTTTAGTAGCTATTTTAACATTTGTAAGTTTAGGTTTCACTTCAAAAAAAGAAACCAACGTTCTTAAAATAAATTTAGAAAATCATAAAATGTCATCTGATCTGTTTACAGTAAATCCAACAGATGACAGCTACTTCCAAGAAGCACCAATTCCGTATACAGGACAAAGATATTTGGGCTTTAAAGAAGCAGTCGCATTTAAAGAATCTCAAGGAAATTACTTTGTGGTAAATACCTTAGGTTATCTCGGAAAGTACCAATTTGGAAAAGGAACACTGGAAATGATCGGAATTTATAATCCGCAAGCATTCTTAAAAAATCCAAAATTACAAGAGAAAGCCTTTGAAGCAAACGCCTCAAGAAACAAGTGGATTCTTAGAAAAGACATCAAACGCTCAGTTGGAAAGCGAATTAACGGTGTTGTTGTAACAGAATCAGGGATTTTGGCAGCAGCGCACTTAGCCGGACCAGGAAGCGTGAAGAAGTATTTAAGAAGCGCCGGGAAACAACGATTTGCCGACGCGTATGGTTCAACAGTGAACTATTATATGAAGCGATTTGCTGGATATGATGTTTCATCTATCAAAGCCAACAAAAAAGCAAAAGCAAGAGTGTAACAACTCTAAAATTTGGTTAACATTATCAAAAACCTCAGTGTAGAAATATGCTGAGGTTTTTTTTTGTTTTATTTCGACTTCGCTCAATAATCTTTGTTCGTAGCTTCTATTTAATTTATGTAGAAATAATAATTTAAACATTCAAGCAGTTCTGTTATACCTGACAGTAAAACGATCTAAAATCTATTTATCCAAAACAAACTAGTTTTATCTTCAAAAGTTGAGATTTCATAGTACTTCTCGATATAAATTTGCTCGGCAAATTCACTCGAAGTGACGCTTGAAAAAAAATAAATGTCGAATATTGAATTTTAAAAATAAAATTGTTCTTTTTTAGCCAACAGCCAACAGCCAACAGTCAAAAAATCTAAAAGCGACAGCGTTCTAACAGCGCAGCGGTCTAATATCTAAAAGCGCTAGCGATCCAAAACAAACATCGTCGGTCGTTTGTGTAAATTCACTGAAGTTTTCTTCCATTCATTAATCGTCATGGTGCGAATATATTCTGTGCTTAATGTAATATCACAAGCAATACATAAACGTGTATTTCCAGAAAGTGTAGCAATTAAATCAGCTAATAATTTATCATTTCGATACGGAGTTTCAATAAATGCTTGCGATTGTTTAAAGTCAATCGCACGTTTTTCCAATTGTTTAATCGCGCGTTTGCGTTCGTGACTATCAATAGGTAAGTAGCCGTTAAAGGCAAAATTTTGTCCGTTCATTCCAGATGCCATCATTGCCATTAATATGGAAGATGGACCAACAAGTGGCACAACGCGAATTCCTTTTTCATGTGCAATTTTTACAATCTCCGAACCAGGATCAGCAACACCAGGACAACCAGCTTCTGAAAGTAAACCCAAATTTTTTCCTTGAAAAATAGCTTCTAAAAAAGCAGGCAACTCTTGATCTTGCGTGTATTTGTTTAATACATACAATTCCAGTAATGGTTGTACTTTTTTGGGTGTGATCTTTTTTATGAATCGACGTGCTGTTTTTTCATTCTCAACAATAAAATGATTTGTAGTTTCAATTATTTTCTTTACTGATAATGGTAATACTTCCAAAGGTTCACTTTCGCCTAAAGTAGTAGGAATTAAATATAAAATTCCGTGTGATGCTTGCATAGATTGGGAGTTTAATTACAAATAAAACTAATTTTTAATTAATTTATGATATGAAACTGCATCATTATTTGAAATTAGTTGTACTATGTAAATTCCGTCAGTAAGATGATTTGTGGTAATTTTTTGATTTTCAGTAGTAATTGTTGTGGTTGAAATCAACTTTCCGCTAAACGAATACATGACAACTTCTTTTATTTGTGAAGCTGTATTTTGATTGCTGATTTGGAAATAATCGTTTGCAGGATTTGGATAGATTTGATACTTGTTTGAAAGTGAATTTTCACCAACGCTTAAAAATGGATCATATATTTTATAAATAACGCCATCGGTTAATCCAGCGGCATATAATTCTTTATTCATGTCTTCGCCAAATGTAGAGATATTAGGAGAAAAAGGTGTATTAAACATAGACATGCTCCATGTTCCTCCTAAACCAGGAGTTAACGCACCGAGTTCATTACTGCAATAATCTGCAAAAATATACCATCCTTCTATGCCAGGGTACATGTTTCCTCTGTAGCGATAACCACCAGTAATAGAGCATCGAAATGGACTTCCTCCATAATTATATTCACCCACGGGAAAGGTGATTGTAGCAGCAGCTGGGCAACCAGTAGTGTTAAATGTTTCATTTCCTTCGTAACATTTCCAGCCAAAATTATAACCAGTATTTACGATAGGAACATTGTTGATTTCTTCTCGGTTGTTTTGTCCAACATCGCCAATCCATAATTCGCCATTATCACTATCAAATGATATTTTCCAAGGATTTCGGAGTCCATACGACCAAATTTCATCCAAGCCAGCAGGATTTCCAACAAACGGATTCGTTGCAGGAACGGTATATCCTGAAGCTCCGCTAACATCAATTCGTAAAATTTTCCCTAAATGTGATTGTAAATTCTGCGCATAATTGTCTGGATCGCCAGCGCTTCCTCCATCTCCCAAAGCAATGTATAAATAGCCATCTGTTCCAAAAGCTAAAGAACCGCCATTATGATTTGTATATGGTTGGGTGATTGTTAGTAGAATTTCTTCTGAAGTATCATCTGCAATATCTGGATTTGATGTGGTTGTAAATCGTGCAATTACAGTATTGCCACTATTGTTGATGTAATTTACATAAAAACGATCGTTTATTGCGTAATTTGGATCGAACGCCAAACCAAGTAAACCTTGTTCATTTCCTGAAGAACGAACGCGTGCATCAATGTCTAAAAAAGGTGTTGCATTGGTGTTTCCTGTAGCATCTAAGATTTTAATAACGCCATCTTGTTCTACGATAAATAGTCGTGAATCATTGGCGTGTTTGATGTCAACTGGTCTTGAAAATCCTGTTGCAAATTCTTGCAATTCTGGTGCTTGTGCGCACATTAAAATAGGAAATAGCAGCGCTAGTAATAGGTGTAATTTTCTTTTCATTTGGTTGTGTTTTGTAACCTTGTGAGATATACGTAGCCTAAAAAAGGTATGTTTAGTCAGAATTGACTAAGGCGAAGATGTATTTCATAACAAAGTAGGTTACTAATTTTTTTTAGAAAGATACAAAAAAATAGCAGACGCTTTTTTGGGTAATTGTTACTTAAGAAATTTTCTCAGCAAAAATGGTGCAAGCTTCATCAAGCATTTGATACACGTTCTCAAAACCTTGATCGCCGCCGTAATACGGATCGGGAACTTCTGCGTTTGAATTTGGGGAAATTTGATTTAGAATCATGTGCACTTTTTCGCGGTCAGTTTCCGTTTCCGCCAAAGCGAGAATGTTCGTATAATTGGATTGATCCATCGCAAAGATGTAATCAAACGTTTGAAAATCGCTTTTAATAAACTTTCGCGAACGTTGGTAGGTAATGTCAATTCCGTGTTGTTTTCCTGTTACTATTGATCTTCTATCGGGAAGATTTCCAACATGATAACCGGCGGTTCCTGCAGAGTCAACCTCAAATTTTGTAGGATCGAGTTTGGATGCTAAAATGCCTTCTGCTAAAGGAGATCGACAAATATTTCCTAAACAAACCATTAAAATTTTAGTTTTCATTTGGTGGAGTTTACAGCGAAAGCTTCTTTGTTAAATCTTCTACGTATTTGCGAAATTGCTTGTCTGTAGATGATAAATTATCAACCGTTTTGCAAGCGTGTAATACTGTAGCATGATCGCGCTTTCCAATTTGAGAACCAATACTAGCTAGTGAAGCTTTGGTGAATTTCTTTGCAAAAAACATAGCCAATTGACGTGCTTGTACAATGTGACGTTTGCGTGTTTTTGATTGCAATGTAGAAACATCCATTTGGAAATAATCGGAAACCACTTTTTGAATATAATCGATAGAAACTTCTCGCTTTGTGTTCTTTACGAATTTTTCAACGACTTGCTTTGCCAATTCGATCGTTACTTCTTTTTTGTTAAAAGACGATTGTGCAATGAGTGAAATGATAGCGCCTTCCAACTCACGAACATTCGATTTGATATTTTTGGCAACATATTCAATAATATCATTTGGCATTTGCACACCATCGCGATATAGTTTGTTTTTTACGATAGAAACACGCGTTTCAAAATCGGGCGTTTGCAATTCGGCAGAAAGTCCCCATTTAAAACGAGATAGCAAACGTTGTTCGATATCTTGCATGTCTACAGGTGCTTTATCTGACGTTAAAATCACTTGTTTTCCATTTTGGTGTAAGTGATTGAAAATGTGGAAAAATACATCTTGCGTTCCAGACTTTCCAGAGAAGAATTGTACATCGTCAATAATCAATACATCTATCAATTGATAAAAATGTATGAAATCGTTTCGTGTATTCTTCTTTACGGACTCTATATATTGTTGTGTAAATTTCTCAGCAGAAATGTACAATACTGTTTTCTCAGGATATTTATCTTTGATTTCAACACCAATTGCGTGTGCAATATGTGTTTTTCCTAGACCAACGCCACCAAAAATTAATAATGGATTAAAAGAAGTTCCGCCAGGTTTATTGGCAACCGCCATTCCGGCAGATCGTGCCAAACGGTTAGAATCTCCTTCAAGGAAATTATCAAAATTATAATTTGGATTTAACTGTGATTCAATTTTTACATTTCTGATACCAGGAATGATAAACGGATTTTTCAGTTCGGGACTTTTATTTTTGATAGGGACATTAATTTCTTGCGCTTTCACATTGCTGCGATTTGAACTTGGAATTTTTTCAGTGAATGGTTTTTTATTGCCATAGGTATTTTCCATTTTAATGATATATACCAAACGGGCAGTATTTCCTAATTCTTTCACTAAAGCAACCTTTAATAACTTTACATAATGCTCTTCTAGCCATTCGTAAAAAAACTTACTAGGAACTTGAATGCTTAATGCTTTATTTGTTAACTTTACAGGCTTTATAGGCTCAAACCAAGTCTTATATGCTTGTGGTTGAATGTTGTCCTTTATGAAAGACAGACAGTTATCCCATACTGATTGCGCAGTTACACTCATTTATTACTGTTAAATTGTTATTTTTTTGGTTAGGAAAAAAAAGAAAATTCGGGGTTTTCCTCTTTTATTTTTAGCGTGATCAAATATGTGAAAAAAAAAGTGAAAAAAAAATTAGAATGCTATTGAATTTCTTAAATTTTTTTCTCATGCTTGGAAACAATTTCTTTACAATTCATTAACATACCTTAATATAGATAAAAACTTTGAGAACTCACGAAATAAAAACAAGAATTCGTTACGCAGAAACTGATCAAATGGGCGTTGTATATCACGGTAACTATGTGCAATTCATTGAAATGGGTCGAACCGAGTGGTTGCGCGCTTTAGGAATTTCATATAGAGAGCTAGAAGAAATGGGCGTAATGCTTCCTGTTATTTCTATTCAGATTAATTACAAGAAATCGGCTTATTATGATGATGTACTGACAGTTAGAACGACACTTAAAAAGTTACCTTCTGTTAAGATTGAATTCGAGTACGAAATCTATAATAAAAGTAAGGAAATTATTACAAATGGAAACGCAGTTTTGGCATTCATTAATATGAAGACTAAAAGACCTATGAAATGCCCGATGCATTTAATCGAAAAATTATCGACGATTGACTTTTAAAATCTAGAAATTGTTTAATTTTTTTTCATTTCTGAACCATGTGCTGAACTTGATTCAGTATCTCATCCTAACTTTAAGTGTGATTTTTAATACTACAAAAGTTCATAAAGTAAATAAAATCTTATGTTTGGTTTTGATTTTACTTATGATTGATATAGTTTTAAGGATCACTTAGCTTTATCAATATAAAATTCTTTGATTGTAATACAAATATCCTCTAGAAATATTGTTATCGCAATCTAACCAAAACAAGAGTATGGCATTAAATAGAGATGATTTTACTAAGAAGACAGTTGACCTTCTTGCAAAGAGAGTAGGATATTTATGTTCCAATCCTGATTGCAGAAAACCAACAGTCGGGCCAAATTCGGATAAACTTAAAGCAACCATCATTGGAATTGGAGCACATATAACTGCCGCTTCAGAAGGTGGACCAAGATACGATGAAACTCTTACTTCTGAACAAAGGAAGGATATTGATAATGGCATATGGCTGTGTGCTAATTGTGCAACTTTGATTGATAAAGATCCCATTGGGTTTCCTCTAGAGATGCTAAATCGTTGGAAAAGTGTTTCCGAAGATTTAATAAATAAAGAACTTAGTAGTTTTAAATTAAAAGAAGAAAGGCAATCTTTAGAAGTTGATTTAGTACTTAAAAATAATAATTCTGAAGGAGTATTTGAACCAATTTTCATTGAAGAAGTAACTAATTTTTCTGATAAAAAAGTACTTAAACAATTAAACAAAAAGTTTGGTTTTGATTATAAGGGAGTTGTTGATTCTATGAAAACGGGAAATCTATTAAACGACCATTTTTTGAATAAGATTAATTCTTTTGATGATTTTTTAGATTCTTTAAATGGTGACTCTCTTGATAAGTATAGTACAACTAAAGAAGAAAAAAATGATCCTCAACCAGTTTCATTTTCTTCTTTAATTCTCAATGGTTATAAACTGGTTAATTTAAGCGTATGCTTATTAGAACTCGAATTAAAAAATAATAGTAAGGAGGTTTTGGAAGATTATAAAGTTTATTTTGACTTTGAGAATATGTTAAATGCAGAGGCATTAGATAAAAGAAAGGAATTTTTAGATATTAAACCCTATAATTACAATATCAAATTTAAAGATGATTTTAAAGCTGAATTCATTCCTGAAAGTTCAATGCTAGTTCAAGGAGATTCTATTGAAATTGATAAGATATGTTTTAAAACTAGTCACATTAAAACTATTTCTTATGTAAATTGGAAAGTTGTAGCTCGAAATTTCACAACTTCAGGAAAACTTCAAATAAATATTAATCCCATAATAGAAGTTGAGGAAAAAGATAAGTTTGTTGATAACCCAGAAAACTTTAATACACTAAGAGAGATAGTTTGTAAATATAAATTTGAATAATAATATTACTTCAACTCTTCAATTCTAATCTTAAACAACTCAAAAATCTGTATTACGTTTTTTAACGTACAGAAATCGTAACGCATCAATCTCACAATAAACACTAAAAGTTTACTAAATTGTAAACTTTTGATAAATTAATTATAATAACCGGAAACAATTTCGTACCTTCATGCTATGGTAATCTTAGAAACTGCAACAGGAAATTCACATCAAGTGGATATAACTTTGGTTGATAATTTAGATTATCAGAAAATAACAAAAGCACGTTACTTTTTCGATTGGAAAACAGAAAAACAATTTGAAGTCTATAAATTATACACATTTGGTTCAAATGAAATCTTAGGATTAATTTCCTTAGAACGAATTCCTGACGAATGGAGAATTCACATCAGACTATTGACGGTTTCTGTTGAAAATCAAGGAAAACAGAAGCTATTTGAAAAAATAGCAGGAAACTTGATAGCACATGCCGCAAAACTAGCTGTAGAAGCTTACGGAGTTTTAACCTGTGTTTCATTACGACCAAAAACCGAAATTGCAAAACATTATATAGAAACGTACAATTTTAGAGTTACAGGACTAACGTTGAGCATAGAAGTACCTGAAATAATACATTTAATAAATCGATTTGACCATGATTAGCGAGGAAAATAACAATTCAGAATACGGTGTAGATTCACGATATACTTCAAAAAAGGAATCTCAATCAGAAGCTACGGCTTTGATGGAAGCGCGTTTGGCACGCATGAAAAATGTATCTAAAGATGATATCATTCGTGCAAAACTCATGCAATTAAAATTGAAAATGGAAACGTTTATCAAACAATCTATTCACGAGCCTCGCAATTATTTTTCAGAATTCTTAATATCTTATATTGATGCAATTTATTCAAAGCGAAGTATTTTTGCAAAAGATATTGATATTACACCTTCAAAATTAAGTCAAGTGATCAACAATCATAGAGAACCACAAGACGATTTTCTATTAAAATTGATGATTCATTCTGAAAAAATCTATGCAAATGTGTGTTCCTATCAAAAGGAAATTTGGTATCAAGTGTATTTTCATGAAAAGTTATGCAAAATGATGTCTACGCAAAAAGAATGGACTTCAAAATTTGAAAAATTGGTGTGTGTGAGTGAACCTATTGCGAAGTATGATAAAAAGAAGTAATAATTGCTATTTTTGTGAATTGAATTTTTAAAATAAACATCGTAAGAAAATGTACCCACTTCTATTTATAATTTTTGTCATTGCTGTTTTTTTAGGAAAGGTTAAACGATATTATATACATAACAAACAAGGTTGGAAAGTAGTAAAGAAAAACTATAAGCAGATTGATTATTCAGAAAAGATAAATGGAAAGTGGCAAACAATCAAAATTGATGCTAACATCACCATTGGAACCTTTGAACCATTTTTTAAAAGTAATGAAGAATGGAAATCTTATCCCAAATGGGCACAAAATCGACCTATAATAATGGAACGTGTTACTAAAAAATTTCCATTAAAAGATGAAATACGAATGATTGGTTTGAAGGATGATTGATAGAAAATTATAAATGAAACGTTACTCCACTTCCTTAATTTCAATCTCATACAAATTCTCAAACAACTCAAAAATCTGTTGTGCGTCTTTTTGACGAACCGAAATCGTAATGCGACAATCCATTTCTAGTTTTTGAGCAATGATATTCAAATTTCGCTCTTTTACGACACGCATGACTTTGTTCATGTTTTTGTAATCGAACACAAGCAAATAATCAATATTGATGGTTTTTTCAAGAATGTCAGAAGCTTCCAACGCCATTTGTGCGCCTGTACGATACGCGTTAATCAATCCGCCAACGCCTAATTTTGTTCCGCCAAAATAACGAACTACAACAATTAGAATATTGGTCACATCAAACGACTGAATTTGTCCATAGATCGGCATTCCAGCACTATTAGAAGGTTCGCCATCGTCATTGGCACGAAAACGAAACGGTTCCGTTTTTCCAAATTGCCATGCATAACACCAATGTCGCGCTGAATGATGACTTTTTTTTAAGGCTTCCAAATGTTTCTTTACATCATCTTCATTGGAAACAGGAAACGCATAACCGAAAAATTTACTATTTCTGTCTTTAAACAATGTTTCTTCTGAAGGAACATCAATAGTTTTATAGGTGTCTTTTATTTCCAAGAGTTAAAGTAAGTTAAACGTTAAAAAAAAGTTATGTCCGCCTTGATTTAGCATAACCCATGCTACTAATTTATGTGTATTAGGATCAAATAACAACCTGCCAAGTGGTTTGTCTGGCTCTTCTTTTCTGAAGTATACAAAAACATTATCACTTTTCGGCACCATTTTTTTACCACCGACAGTCTGTTTAGAGAGTTCTTCTTTGAATGGTTTGTAAATTTCATGATTTTTATAAAAACGAATCGGTTTTGCATCTAAATTCTCCAACCCAATACTATCAACTCTTTGTCGGAAATAGTAAAATAAAGTATCAAACTTCTTTATTCTTCCTTCTTTTCTTTTAGCAATCGTGTCCTTTAGCACATAATCAAAATAAATATGTTTGCTAAATAAAGTATCTTTAGAAATCGCTTTTTTTTCTTTCTTGTAAATATAATTTGCCAATTCATATAGGCTCTTGTACTGTGCTTTTTCAGTTTCTGTCCAATCTTTAGTATTCATATCTTGACCATAACCAAGAAAAGAGATACATGTGAATATTAAAAATAGGCATTTGTTCATTCTATTTTATTTTTTACGCCGAAATCGCAATCATTGCAATACTAACAATCGCAATGGCAATTCCAATCCAGTTTTTAGTAATTAGTTTTTCTTTAAACAAGATGATTCCAAATATAGTCGATAACATCACAATTGCCACATTATTAATTGGATAAACA
>NZ_JBGCDL010000293.1:0-6122 GCF_045105435.1 Kordia sp.
GTTACTTCTGGTGTGTAAAAAAGTTGCATTTTTGAAATTATAAATGTTATGTTTTAAATTTTAAATCAACGCATGATTTTTTTCAAAGTACGAATATTGGGACCTTCTTCAAGAATTAATGTTTTGGAATTGATCGCTATAATTTGTTGATAAAATTCTTTGTATTTGTAGTCTATGCAGAGAAAATAGTCACTTTTCATTTCATCTATTTTACAATTTAAATTAAAATCGATGATTTGTATTTTTTTATGATAATATGATAATTCTGAGACTTTTAAAGTATCGTTAAGTTTGTTGATAAGAAGCCCAAAAGTTTTCTTAGGATCAATTACTTTTTCCTTTCCTTCAAAAGTATAAGATTCAGTCTTCCATTCGCCTAAAAGTAATTCAGTAACTTCTTCTTTCGTTTTCTTCCAAATTTCATCCTGTCCTAACATAAAATATGGAAGAACAAATACGCAAGTCAGTATTATTTTTTTAAGCTGCATTATGAAATTATGAATGTTGCATTTTTAAATTATAAACTAAATATTGATTCTTTAATCAAAAGCTACTTCTAAGAACAAATAAACAAACAAATTGACAAATCAACAAAAAGCAAAAATCATACTTTTTAAGACCCAAGACCCAAGACCCAAGACCCAAGACCCAAGACCTAAATCTTAATCCTCGAACTCGCCGTCACAGATTGATCCGTAAAATCTTCGTTCAAATATTTTAAATACCCAACAATTCCAATCATTGCCGCATTGTCGGTTGTATACGCAAATTTCGGAATATGAGCTGTCCAACCATATTTATATTCGCCATCTTTCAACGCTTTTCTAATCGCTGAATTTGCAGAAACGCCACCACCAATAGCAATGGTTTTAATACCAGTTTCTTTGGAGGCTTTCTTCAATTTGTCTAAAATAATATTCACAATCGTGTATTGTATAGAGGCGCAAATATCGTTTAAATTCTCTTGTACAAAATTTGGGTTCTCCTTTGTTTGTCTTTGTACAAAATATAAAATCGCTGTTTTCAATCCTGAAAAGCTAAAATTAAGTCCTTGTACTTTTGGTTTTGGAAAAGGAAAGGCTTTCGGATTTCCTTCATTCGCTAATTTATCAATAATTGGTCCCGCAGGATAGGTTAATCCTAAGATTTTTCCACTTTTATCGTACGCTTCTCCCACAGCATCATCAATAGTTTCACCGATGACTTCCATATCAAAATGATCTTTTACAACGACAATTTGCGTATGTCCACCAGAAATGGTCATAGCAAGAAATGGAAATTTCGGAATGGTTTGCGCTTCATCTTCAATAAAATGTGCTAAAATATGCGCTTGCATGTGATTTACTTCAATTAGCGGAATGGCTAAACCAAGTGCGAGCGACTTTGCAAAGGAAGTTCCGACAAGCAACGAACCCATCAATCCTGGTCCGCGTGTAAAAGCTATGGCATTTAACTGTTTTTTATCGATATTTGCATTAGCGAGTGCTTGATGCACCACAGGAACAATATTTTGTTGATGTGCACGGGACGCCAATTCGGGAACAACGCCGCCATAAGCTTCGTGAATTTTTTGATTGGCTATAACATTTGACAATACTTTTCCGTTCTGTAAAACAGCGGCAGAAGTATCATCACAAGAAGACTCAATAGCTAAAATATATACATCTTTTGTGCTCATAGTTTTTAAAAGGCATAAAAATTGATATAAAGTCACAAAGATATACTAAACATAGTGTTTTGTAATATTTTTTTTGTGAATTTGCAGTGCCGAATATGTTCAATTAGTAACCTTTAAAAAAAATACCATTAAAAGAGTCTGGAAAATAACCAAACGAGTATTGTTAGCAATTATATTGCTATTTCTACTGTTGTTAATTATTTTTTCGATTCCTGCCGTACAAACTGCTGTTGGAAAAAAGGCAACGAAATGGTTGAACGAAAAGTACAATACCAATATTAATATTGATAGAATTGGTTTAAAATGGAATGGCGATATTTCAATGAAAGATATTTACATTGAAGATTACCTAAAAGATACGCTGATTCATATTAATACCTTAGAAACGTCTATTTTAAGCTTCAACAATGCAATCAATAATAAACTAGAATTCGGCACCGTAAATATTGATGGATTAACACTCAATATCAACACCGAAAAAGATTCAATTGATTCAACGTTAGATGTTTTTATCGCAAAACTCGATTCTGAACCTTCTGACGGAACACCTTCCAATTTCTTATTAACGAGTTCGAAACTCAAACTGAATAATAGTAAATTTAGATATAAAGATCAAAACAACAGTACAAGTGATATGCTCGATTTTACAGAGCTTTCGGGAACTGTATATAGCTTTCAAGTCAAAGGTCCAAATGTGTCAGGAGATGTTAAAAACTTAACTTTTTTAGATAAACACGGACTTCGAGTCAATGAAATGAACTCTAAATTTCAATACACATTGACGCAAATGCGCTTTGAAAATTTGGTCATCAAAACAGACAAATCTCATCTAATTGGCTCAGTGATTTTTGATTATGAACGAAAAGATTTTGCCAACTTTTTAGACAAAGTACAACTCACGGCACGTTTTACAGATTCTAAAATTGACTTTAGCGAACTCAATTATTTTTATGATGAATTCGGAAACAAGCAAGGAACATTTAGTACAGAAATTACGGGAGTTTTAAATGACTTTACCACGAAAGGTTTCGATTTTAGATCGCCAAGCACCATTATAAAAGGTGATGTGCAATATAAAAACTTGTTCAATTCAAGTAGAATGTTTTACATGAAAGGTGATTTTGATCGTTTTTCATCTAACTACTATCAGTTAACATCGCTTTTGCCAGGCATTCTTGGGAAAAACTTACCAAAAAGACTCAGCCGTTTAGGACAATTTAACCTAAAAGGAAATGCTGAAATTACCGAAACCATCATTGATGCAGATGTTCGTATTGATACAGAACTTGGAAGTTCTATACTTGATGTAAATATTATAGATGTTGGCGATAATGAAAATGCTTTGTATGTAGGGAATATACAATTTGTAGAGTTCGATTTAGGAACGTATCTAAATGATCCTATGTTGGGTAAAGTATCATCTGATGTATTTGTGGATGGAAAAGGCTTTACTGAAGAAAGTTTAAATACAGAAGTTGTTGGTAACGTAAGTTCTATTCATTATAACAATTATACATATGCAGACCTTAATATTTCTGGCGTTTTAAAAGATCAATTATTTGATGGGAATTTAGTTGCTAAAGATCCAAATGCAGACTTTAACTTTCAAGGATTGGCAAATTTTGCAGGAGAAGTAAATGAATTTAGATTCAAAGCATCTATTAATAAATTAGATTTATACAAACTTAATTTTGTTGCAAGAGATGAGGTTTCCTTCTTAAAAGGTGACATGATTTTAGATCTTGTCGGAAATACCATTGATGATATGGCGGGCGATATCTTTTTCAAGAAAATTGCCTACACAAATCAAAATGCTACGTACACATTTAAAAACTTTAGCGTACACTCAGAATTTAATGAAAAAGACATTCGCAAACTAACCATAGATTCGCCAGATATTATAAAAGGAACAGTTACAGGACGTTTTCATTTTGACGAAGTACTAGATCTAGTACAAAACTCAATAGGAAGTATTTACGCCAATTACAGACCAATTGAAGTGCTTCCGAATCAATATTTAGCGTTCAATTTTAAAATTTATAATAAAATTGTAGATGTATTTCTTCCTGATGTTGAATTATCAAAAAACACCTCGCTTCGTGGAAGTATCAGCGGAGACGAAAATAAATTTAAACTTACATTTAAAACACCGCAAATTATTGCCTACGGAAGTACAATTGATAATGTAGAAATGATCATTGACAATAAAAATCCGTTATTCAATACGTATATAGAAGTCGCTAATGTAACAACAGATTGGTATGATGCGCAAGAATTTAGTTTGATTAATACCACATTAAAAGATACTTTATTCTTTAAAACAGAATTTAAAGGCGGAATCGGATTTGAAGATGATTATAACTTAAGTTTCTATCACACAATTGACAGTCTAAATAAATCGGTAGTAGGACTCAAAAAATCAGATGTATCATTTCGCGGAAACAAATGGTTTATCAACGCTGAAAATGATCGCAAAAACAGATTTATATTCGACAAAAAACTTGATTCTATCTTCATAGAAAAAATAGTAATGAGTCATGAAAATGAGAAAATTGACTTAGAAGGAGAACTCTTTGGTGAAAATAACAAAAGGATCAACCTTCAATTTACGGATGTTGGATTAGAAAAAATTACACCATCTATTGATAGTATTCGCTTGGGCGGAAAAGTCAATGGGAAACTCGATATTGAACAGATAAATGGCGGTTACATTCCTAAATCAAATCTTGGAATTGCAAGTTTAGAAGTGAACGACAAACAACTTGGTGATTTAAGCGTAAACATTACAGGAGATGAACGTTTAGAGCAGTTTAATGTAAATGCTAAATTGGTCAGTGAAACGATAGAATCATTAACAGCAATCGGCTCAATCAATGTGGCCAACAATGTCAATACGATTAATGTAGATACGAGGATTGACAAGTTTGACATATCTCCATTTAGTCCACTTGGAGAAGATGTCATAGAGGAAATTAGAGGACTCATATCTGGAAATGCAAAAGTTGTTGGAAACCTCAACAATCCTTCAATAAATGGTGAATTAAGTATTCTTGCTGGCGGATTGTATATTCCCTACCTAAATGTAGATTTAGATTTGGCAAACAGTTCTAGAGTAAAATTATACGATCAAACATTTGAATTTGACGATGTAACTGTTTTAGATACACAAGATTATACAAAAGGACAACTAAACGGAACCATAAAACATACTTCTTTTGACGATTGGAATTTAGGGTTAAAACTGACTACAGATCTTTTGTTAGTATTAAATACAGTGTATGACGAAGATGCAGAAGAAGAAAATTTATATTACGGAACTGGGTATATAAGTGGTGAAGCCTTAATTTATGGTCCAACAGATGAATTAACAATAAAAGTTGAAGGACGTACAGAAAAAGGAACGGATTTAAAAATTCCGATTAGTTATGTAGCTTCTGTCGGAGATGCATCTTTTATAAAATTTGTAACCAAACAAGATTTTTATGACCCTAAAAGTCAAGATGAAAATGCTTTGAATGATGTGAAAGGATTAGAATTAGAATTTAATTTAGATGTTACACCAGATGCCGTCGTTGAAATAGAAGTTGACAGAAAAGCAGGAAGTAGCATACGCGGAAGCGGTTTTGGAAATTTATTGATGCAAATTAATACCAATGGTAAATTTAATATGTTTGGAGATTTTATTACGGATACAGGAGAATACAACTTTAAATACCGTGGTATTATCAATAAAAAATTCACGCTAAAACCAGAAGGAACTATTGTTTGGGAAGGCGATCCTTTTAAAGCACAATTAAATGTAGAAGCAGTATACAATTTACAAGCCAATCCTGATGTTTTGCTAGATGCGCCAACGTATAACAAAAAAATTCCGGTAGAAGTTGGAATTAGACTTACGGGCGATTTAATGAAACCCGATCCTATATTTAATATCAAATTTCCAACCACGCAAGGTGGCGCCAACTCTGAATTGACTAATTTTTTGCTAAATGATGACGACAAACGTAGATTGCAAGCTTTGTCTCTACTATCACAAGGACGATTTGTAAATGAAGTAAATATCAATCAAAGTGTATTGACAGGAAATTTGATAGAAACGGCAACAAGTATTGTAAACGATGCACTTTCTGATGAAGATGATATTGTGAAAATAGGAGTAAACTTTAGTCAAGCCGATCGTTCCTTAAACTTAGAAACCTCAAATCAATTAGGATTGACCGTTTCGAGTCAAATAAGTGATAAAATAACCTTTAATGGGCAAATTGGAGTTCCAGTTGGTGGTGTTACGCAAACAGCGATTGTGGGTGATGCTGAAATAGAAATTTCTTTAAATGAAGATCGTTCACTCACAGCAAAAATCTTCAACAGACAAAACCAAATACAATATGTTGGTGAAATTGAAGGATTTACACAAGGAATCGGATTGTCCTATCAAGTTGATTTT
>NZ_JBGCDL010000294.1:0-2590 GCF_045105435.1 Kordia sp.
AAAGCGATTCGAAGTTAACAAATGTCATTCCTGCGAAGGTAGAAATCTATTGAAAATCTGAATAGGTTTCACATCAAATATATAATTATAAAATCTATAATAACACATGAAAACAAAACTACTATTCGGATTATTCTTCACAATTTCTGTATGCTGCTTTGCGCAGAAACGTACTATTACAGGAACTATTTACGATGAAGATAAAAATGTTCTCGCTGATGCGAATGTGATTGTTAAGAATTCCGACAAGGGAACAATTACTGATGAAAAAGGACAATTCGCGCTTGACGCAAATTCAAAAGACACTTTAATAATTTCGTATCTTGGATTTGAAACCAAAGAGATTATAGTTAGTGAACAGAACGAAATTTCAATTACACTAATTGACGCTTTTGAAATGATGGAAACTACCGAAATTATTGGATATGATGGAGTGAAATATAAGGTGATTAAAACAAATTGCAATTGGTCTGTTATTGATTCACAAAAAATAGAAACTACCGAATTCAAAAGAATACCAAGTGAACAACGTTTAACTTCATTGTTCCCAAATCCTGCTGCAAACGGAATTTTTCAGCTACAGCTGAATGAGAACTATACAAAACTCACATTGGAAGTGTATACTATGAACGGTCAATTACTACAATCAAACACATATACAAAGCTTTCAAAAAATCCACAAATAGATTTATCAAAACAATCAAAAGGCATCTATTTGGTTCGAATTATTACTGATGGAAGTGTATTGGAAACTAAAAAAGCGATTCGAAGTTAACAAATGTCATTCCTGCGCAAGCAGGAATCCATTGTAACTTGAAAGTGGATTCCGCAACAAGTGCGGAATGACAAAACCAACAACTAGCAACTAAAAATACAGCTCCGCTTCCAAGCGTTCTTCAACGACTTGATTGTCTTTGGTATAGACATAATACGAATGATTGTTTTCGTCTAACGACATTGCTTTGACAGGTTTTCCATTTTCAAATACAATTCCGGCTAAATCATCACAAGCATAGCCATCAGTTAGGATTCCGTTGGCAATATTACTATGAAATAACGGACGACGCGACGCTTCCGAATGGTAATGCGGACAGTGACTGAATGGCAAGAAGTTGAAACCTTCTACAAAAGTGAGTTGCTTTGGTCGCGAATCTGTAAATCCGCCATTAAACCAACATAATGAACCTGCGCTTCCGCCAGCTAAAATAATTCCTTGATTGTAGGCTTTCATCAACGCTTTGTCAATTTCATGTGCTTTTAAAAGTGTCATCATGTTCAATGTATTTCCGCCGCCAACTATTATAGCATCCATTTCTACTAAATAATCTTCAAAATCCCAATTCTGTGAACTCGAACTTATCCAAATTTTTAGTACATGTGGCTCAATTTCCAAATCGTGACATAATTCATACCAATATTCTATATACCAAGCGGCATCGCCTGTGGCAGTTGGCAAAAAGCAAATTCGCGGTTTCTTTTTCCCTGTGAGTTCCGCTGTATATTTTACGAATCCTTTGTTGATTTGTCCGCCGTATGTGAAGAGTGTTTTCATTTTGGTTGTTCGTTGTTTGTTGCTCGTTATTCGTTATTCGTTATTCGTTATTCGTTATTCATTATTCATTATTCATTATTCGTAAAATGTATGTTCTGTATTTAGTTTCAAAGTATAAACTTTTCAACTTCCTATTTCATGTTTGTGAAGATATGTATTTTTAACCTTTTCGTATGTAAATTTCTTTAGCTTGATGTGTTACATTTTCTTTATGAAATAGATTTTTACGAAATTCTGCTGGCTTTTTATCGTTTAATAATTGAGGTTCCCCATTTAGTTTGATGAGTTCTTGAAAGTGTTTTTCGCGCTGTTCGTATTGTGCTTTGTCTTTATATGTGGTAATCAACATTAAATGAAATGGTGCTTCTTCGGAATACGGAGTTTCCATAATTTCAAAAGAAGTAATGTATTTTTTCTCTAGTGCCATCAATCGCAATACTTTCCAATTGTATTGATAATAGAACATGGCTTCTGACCTATTTCCATCTACAATTTGCACAAAATCTACGGTAGAGATTCGTTCACTTTTTTGTGCGAATGAAAAATGTATCGTGATTAAAAAAAGTAAAATGAATATCTTTTTTGAGTTGATGAATTTCATTTTGATTGATTTTGAAAAAAGATACAAAAAAAGCAACCTCAAGGAGTTGCTTTTACATATATTTTATGATTTGATAGTCACTATTTATACCAAATACATTTTTTTATTTCTGAATTTCTAATATAAGAATATGCTTTATCAGATTTTCCCCAATTGATTCCATCAGGAATTAAGTTTCCACCTGACCATTTGTAGTTACAGTCTGGACCAATATCATGTGCGTCTCTTGCGCCATCTGCTTCGTCTTTCATGCTAATCCAATACAAACGAGCAGGTTTGATGCCTTTATCTTTCATGTCAATGATTTCAAAGTTATCTCCTAATCCATTATTCACAACCAGTTCGTTTTTTCTTCCCGATTTATTATACCCGACAACCACTACATAATGCGTTGGAAAATCAATGACTCTACCGTTCTTTTTCCACATTTTTTTCTT
>NZ_JBGCDL010000295.1:0-4003 GCF_045105435.1 Kordia sp.
ATGAATGTTCCTGCGTTTCAGAGTTTGCCATTTAGTAGTATTACGCCAGAAGGCATTGCACCTAATAAAGAAATTTATTGGGAATATTCACTCGGAATAGGAAATATATTTAAGGTCTTTCGAATCGATTTTAACTTCCGTGGAAATTACAAAAATAACATAGACGCGCGACAATTTGGAGTTACCGGAGCTTTCGGATTCCACTTCTAACAGCATTTTTATACATATACCAAAGCTGCAATCATTGATTGCGGCTTTTTTTTGTAGTTATCTGTAAATGTTAGTGTTGCAGTAATTTTTGCTGCCTATAATTATCGAATCATAGTTTCTATTGATTGTATAAACGGCTTTTTCGTCATAGTTTTACTTCATAATACAAAACAAAAAGTCGTTCGTTACAATTTGGGGGAATGGACACGGACGACAAAAAAAGCGCATCAATTGATTGATGCGCTTTTGTGTTTTGTTTAGGAGAATTAATTTCTAGCAAATTTCACCGTTTTGACTTGGATCACCACCACCACAGTAATTACTTTCTGCTTTTGTGTGTTGCGTCGTTGCACAGATAGTATCAGGTATAGAGATTGCGCAACATTTAGTGAGAACTTGAGTGCAAACACAACTTTCTTCAAAAGGAACATTTCCTCCTTCTGTATTACATTGCGTAGTAACTCCACCAATAAGTTCATTTACAATATTTACATTTGCAATATTAATTTTTCCTAAGTTTAATTTTTTTTGTTTCTTCATGACAATATGTTTTAGTGGGATCGAAAGTAGTATGTGAAGCTTTAAAAACAAAACAAAACGACCTGTAATTATCGAATTGATGGTTCTTAAATGTCTTCTGAGCTATTGATTTTATTGATGTTTTTAATATAATAGGATGGGTAAATGCCTGTTTTGTTTTTAAAGGCTCTTGAGAACGAATCAGGCGATTTGAAACCCAGTTCAGAAGCAATAGATTTGATATCGTACGAACGAAACAGCTTATCTTCTTTCAGTTTTTCTAAGGCATAATTGATCCGTAAATCTGTAATATATTTAATAAACTTTTGCTGCTTTTCTGAGTGAATTACTTTTGATAAATATGCTTTATTAGTTTTTACTTTTTTAGCGACAAAAGCCAAATCACAGTTTGCATCTAAAAATTGTTCCTTTTGTTCAAACTTAGTTAGGGCAATAAGAATTTGTTGTACTTTTTCTTCATCTATCGTTAAGGTAGATTTTGCTTTCTTTTGTTGAATAGGAGATTCTTCTTTTTTGTTGGTTTCTAACTCTTTTAATAACTTAGTAAACTTAGCTTTATTATAGCGTTGTTTTTTGCTAGAATAAATTAAGTATGTGATTAAAATTAAACCGAGAATAAAAATTATAATAAGCGCTTTTGAATAGTTTTTTTCTTCTTTTTTCTTAGCAGCAATTAAATTTTTTATTTGTTCTTCAAGTTTTTCTATATCATAATCTTTGATAGCATTTTTTACATTCTTACTAACATGTTCATTAATTTTATTATTCTTTTTGTACAGTTCCCAATATTTTGAAGTATTCTCTCCATCTCCTCTTTTGCTAAAAATATCTGTTAACGTATAATATGTTCTATCTAAGAGCAGGTAATTTTTAGCATTTTTTTTAGCAAGTGAATCGGTTTTTTTTAAGAATTTAATTGCTTCATCTTCTTCATTAAGATTTTTATGACTAACTCCGGTATAATAATATATGCTGGATAAATTTCCGATATCGTTTTGCGCAATTGCTTTTGATTCTGCAACAGAAAATTCTAAAATAGCTTGTTTGTATTTTTCTTCCTCATAGCTGATGATTCCTTTTTGTGTTAAAAAGTATATGTATGTATTATTCTCTTTAGTAAACTCGGTCTCTTTTAACCCTAGTCTATTATATATTCTAGCAGAATCTAGAAAACGATTCCTTAAATCTTTTTCATCATTAGCGTATTTTAAATAAGTATCTCCCAATGTGATTAAAATATTTGAGTAAGAATGAGGAGTGAAGTTAGTTTTTCGTTCATCTTCAGAAGAAGCTTTATAATCATTGTAATTTTTTAAAAGAATTTTTAAAGCTCCTTTTTGATCTCCCAAAACATTTTTAATTAAAGCTGTATTATACGAAATTATATAAGACATTCGCTCATTGCTGTCTTTGTAGTAGTTATAAGCTGTTTTATAATGTTCAAAAGCTTCCTCGTATTTGCCATAATCATAGAAAAACTTACCTTTCATAAAGGTGGCTAATGCTTCAAGTTTTTTGTTTTTCAAGCTTTTTACAGCAATATCTCTGGCAGTATCTATATGTTGAAATGCTTTTTCATGGTTCCCTTTTTCATTTTCTAATATCCCATAAAGTTTATAAGCTTGAAATAACTGTGTATTGTCATTTTTATTTTTAGCGTTTTCAAAAAGTTTGTTAGCGTATGTAAACGATTTATTTGATTTATCATACAGGGATTCTAATGATAATCTATATAATTCACTATCAGAATACTTCGCTAACGAATCAATTTCTTGTTCTTGTGCATAAAAAGTGTGTGTTGAGGTATATATACAGAAAAGCAGTAACAGCTTAGCATAAATTGGAGGAATTATAAAGCGCATAAAATTATAATGTAAAATATGAATATTCAATTGCGTGAAACGGGTGTTACTAACAATAGAAAAAGCTATGAATTCGGCTACGAATCATACAAATCTACTAAAATATTAGTCAACTAAATTTTTGATCAGATTTTTTTATTTTTTTTGAAACATCTTAATGTCACTGAAAATACCTGTCAAATTTACAATCGACAATCGACGAATCATAGATTACTTTTGTTGTGAGCGCCATGTTTTACAGTTAGTTTTATTCCAATATTATTAACTTTCAAAACACATTTATTATGAAAAAAAAGAGTTTAACAAGTCTATCACTTAACAAGAAATCAATTTCTAAATTAAACACTAATGAAAACATTGTTGGTGGAGCAAAAACGATTTCATGTGTTCCTTTAGGTATTTGTTGTCCAACACATGACGCAGCATGTCCTACAACAGCACCAGGTTGTGGAGGAACAGGGAATGATACAGCAGATTGTGAAACCAACCAACAAGGTTGTACAGTGCCAACATATTCAGTTTTTCTTTGTTAAGATTTTTTAAAATTAAGAGATACTGAGTTTAAGTATCCAAAAAACCCTGCATTAAGTAATTAACGCAGGGTTTTCATTTTATGATGATATTTTTATTATTGTGAATTACACACTAGTAGGGTCAATGCCACAAGTTACTACTGTGACAGTTTCTTGAGCACGTGTTTTTTGAGAGCCAGTTTGTGTTTGATTATAACAGCCAGCAGCCTCATCTGTATTACAATTATTCATTGTAGGACACGTGTTGCAAGTTTCTGCTTCCGTATATGGAATAGTATCACTATCAGTTATTGAGCCTCCTTTTAATTTATAGAGGTTGTGGCTTATTTTTGCGATCTTAATTTTCTTTAGATCTAATTTTTGATGTTTTTTCATTGCAATAAAATTTTAATGTTAGGGATGAAAAGTAATTCTTGAATCGCTTATCACAAAAAAATACAATCGATAATTCGTCGATTATCGATTGTTTTGTGAAGGTTTTAATCTTCTGATTTATTTATACTTTTAACGTAAAACGAAGGGTAAATTCCTGTGTTTTTTACAAAGGCTCTAGAGAAAGAATCAGAAGATTTAAACCCAGATTCTTTAGCGATAGATTTAATATCATACGCTCTAAATACTTTATCTTCTTTCAATTTCTTAAGCGCATAATTAATTCGTAGACTTCTTATGTAATCAATGAATTTTTGTTGTCTATGCACATAAATAATTTTGGATAAATACCCTTTGTTAATTTTTACTTTCTTAGCAACAAATGCTAAATCACAATTTTGATCTAAGAACAATTTCTTTTCTTCAAACTTATCTAGCTCTTTCAAAACTTGCGCTATTTTTTGATCGTCAATCGGAAGACTAGTC
>NZ_JBGCDL010000296.1:0-4083 GCF_045105435.1 Kordia sp.
ATCCAAAATAGATTTTCTATAAACCAAAGATGATTTACGCCAAAATGCCCGTTTGTATATACGTCAAAATAGGAAGTAAAAGAATCGATGTTTCCAAAGTATATTTGTGGCGGCACAATAACTAACACACCAAAAAACAACGGAATTAATAGGCGAGTGGCGCGTTCTTTTGCAAACTGAATCCAAGTACGTTTGGAGAATGCAAAAATAGTTCCTGTTCCAGAAATTAAGAATAGTAACGGCAAGCGAAATTGCTCAAAGAAAACCATGATATCATCTAATATTTTACTAGATTCTGGATTCATAATGTCAAAATCATCACCATTAAAAGGCATTCCTATGTGATGTAAATACACGGCTAAAATGGCAATAACGCGTAACCAATCTAAATCGTATCTGCGTGTTTTTGTTGTCATAATTTGTTCGTTTTTTTTGATAAAACAAACATACGAATCATCTTTATTGAACTTTTTTGAATGTGACTGTTTGCAAGGAAAAGTGACGAAATGCACTTCGACTTCGCTCAGTGTAAACACTTCGACTCCGCTCAGTGTGGCAGGAAATCACTTGAAGTGACGTTTTGTATTTTTAAAGTTTTGAAAAATGTTCGTTAAACTCTTTCAGTTTTGAACGCGAAACCGGAACCGTTTCCGCATAGTTTTCTAGAGATAATTGATAGCCTTGTGCATTTCCCACACAAGCAGTAATTTTTTCCAAATTGACCAAATAGGAGCGATGTGTTTTGTAAATATTTGACGCATTTTGTAAGTACGTTTCCAATTCTTTCAGCGTAATTCGTAAAAGCTTTTTCTGCACTTCGTTTTCTTTATGAATATAAATTTCGGTATAATTACTTTCTACTTTTGCGAATAGAAAATGTTGTATTTCAAATTGATAGTTTTCATTTCCTGACGCAATTTGAATAATTTGTTGCTTCAAACTTGCTGTAGTTGTCGGAATTTTTAGCGTTTCAAGACTTTTATTATGTTTGTAAATCAAGCGTTGTAAATTTAACGGAAGTGCAATCAACAACAGTAAAACGCCAATAAATACGGAGTTTCGTATTTCTTCATACAAATACCGAAACGACCAATTTTCTGGATTTTCGTAAATGATATCGCGAATTAAAAAACTACCAATTCCGATCAAAATTAATACAGAACTCAAAATCAGCATTTCTTTTCCTAAAGTCCATTTCGATTGATCTTTCACAAAGTAATTCACAATAGAAAAATACAGAAACGCAATTGGTAATGGCAGCAACGCGTGTAAAACTAAAATCCACAAATATGGTATTTTATGTTCTGTAGCGTTGATTTCAAAAGGTTCAAACACATACGAAAACAGAAAACTGACAACAGTTATTGCGCTTAAAATAAAGAGCAATTGCAGTTTGTTTCCATACACATACGGATATGGTTCGCGAAGGTATTTTGAAAGTTGAGTCATCAAAGAAAACAAATTGATGCGCTAATTTACTTTGAATTTTACTGCTTCACAATCAATTTTTGTCCAATTCTTAATTTAGACGTTTTACGAATAGCATTGTCTTTACACAATCGCGCAATAGAAACATTGTATTTGTTAGAAATTCGCGATAAAGTGTCGCCACTACGAACTGTATAAACCTTGGTTTCATCTGCTTTACTTGCAATTGCTTCGGCTTCAGTCGTAAGAAGTTTAATTTTAGATTTTCGTTTCGCATTATGTCTGTAAGCACTTGTCCATTTGCGTGTTATCCATATTTCATTACTGCGGATTAAATTGTCTTCGTTTGAAAAATCAAACACATATTCAGGATGAATTGGAATTCCTTGAAATAAAACCTCTAAATGCAAATGACTTCCACGCGCATTTCCTGTAGCGCCACCAGCACCAATTATTTGTCCTTTTTGTACGGTATCATTGACTTTTACCAATTGCTTGGATAAATGTGTATATGCGGTTTCCAATCCGTTATAATGACGTACAACGACTGTTTTTCCGTGTCCTGAATGGTAATTTACATAACGAACTACACCGTCAAACATTGACATCACGCGATCGCCAGTAACCAAATCAATATCAATTCCGTTATGCGCTCTACGATTTCGCCAGCCATAACGCGAGGTAATTACCTTTTTTCGGATGATTGGAGACGCATACGTACTATCTTTAAACGTGATTTTAAGCGGATACTCTTTTGCGACATTTTTATACGGATTGTATATTTTGGTATTCCAATTTTCGGCAATCCAATCTTTTTTGGGAGTTTCTAAAGTTTGTAAATGTTGTAAAGCAATCGAAATGGCTGGAAACGAAGTGTGTATCTTGAAAGTTTTAGTTTCTAATTTCATTTCGGTTTCAGCTTCTTTTTCAATAGCTAAACTATCTTTCGTCTGACAGTGCGCATAATTGCTAATAAAGCATGCGAAAACGATCAAATAAAATATTTTCATGGGTAATTTTAATTTAGTTTTTAAACATAGATTTTATAGGGAACTGCAATAATAACGCGTTCTGAGCGAATAAATTGTGAGTTCATTTTTCGGACATTATTCCGTAATATATTTCATTGGATTCAAGCGTTTTCCATCTTGACGTACTTCATAGTGTAAATGTGGCGCGGTTGACAATCCTGTGCTGCCAACATAGCCAATAATATCACCTTTTGCTACGTGCGTGCCAGCTTTAGTATTGAATCCTTCCAAATGTGCATACCAAGTTTCAAAACCTGACGCATGTGAAATCACGATTAAATTTCCCCATTTGCCTTCATCTTTTGCTTTTAAAACCGTTCCCATTGCTGTAGCAATAATTGGAGTTCCTTTCTTTGCTTTAATATCAATTCCGCCATGCGGCGTTTTATTTTTTAACTTTGGATGTTTTCGAACAACACCAAATTCAGAAGAAATATCTTTTATTGTTCCGTTTTGAACCGGAAATGCAGATGGAATTTCTCCTAATATTTTTAAAACTGTTGGCGATGTTTCGTCAAGAATTATTCCTGAATCTTCATTTTTAAAAGCCATAAATACGAGTGCAATTAAAGGTAGTACTAATATGTACGTGAATTTTAATTTGTTTTTTGATGATGATTTTGTAATCATTTCTATTCGTTTTTTGAGTGTTGGATGCGAAAAATAATTATAAGCAGGATTGGTGTTTTTTGGTTCAAGACTCATCAAAAGTAGCTGTAAATAAGATGATTTCTTGACTTTTTGCTGTGTTAGCACATACGCATCTGCTTGAAATTCGTGTACTGATTTTAAAGATTTTCTAAAGGAATAGGCGAGTGGATTGCACCAACTGAACGCTATAAAAAGTTCTGTCAAAACCACATCTACTGAATGTAATTTGAAAACATGTGCTTTTTCATGTGTGATGATGCATTCGTCAACGGAAGTTGCTTTTGTGCTTGGAACAAAAATCCAATGGAAATATGAAAATACTTCTGCAACCTGGGCGCTATATACAGTTGTATTGTGCAAAACGATGTTGTTTGCTGCTTTTTTTAGTTTGATTAATCGGAATGTAGTTTGGAAGAATCGCCACAAAAAACTGACAACACCAAGTGCATATATGGAGAAAATCCAAAAACCATAATCTACAGCTTGATGATTTCCAATTTCAGTTGTTGCTAAGTTGTTTGAAAGCTCTGAAAATGTTCCAAAATCGTCAAACAATGGAATTTCTATTGCGAATAATTGTATTTCTGGAAACAACTGACTGCTAAACGGCGCTAGTAGAGACAACGGAATCAGGCTTATGAGAAAGATTCTGTTGAACGTATGAAACGTAAATTGGCTAAAGATCAATGTATACAACAAATAAAAGCTGACAAAAACCAAACTCACTTGAAAAAAATATATCAACAAGCTATTCATCATTTGCTTTTAAATTTTTAATCTTTTCTTCTAAAATGGCTTTCATTTGTTCCATTTCTGTCAAATTCAAAGTGTCGCTTTCCGCGAAAAAGGAAGCAAACGTACTTGTGGAGCCATTAAAAAAGTTGCCAATGACTTGTTTTAAATGCTGTGAAAAATAGCGTTCTTTTGAAATTGCAGGCGCATATTGGCGAATCTTCCCGAAGGTTTCAAAATT
>NZ_JBGCDL010000297.1:0-9767 GCF_045105435.1 Kordia sp.
ATTTTTGATAGAAAATTGTACAGAGAAGCGCTTTGAAACTCTAATGTGAAATTCTAAATATAAAATTTTCACATTCGTCAATCCGAACTTGATTGGGTTTCCCATAACGACAAACAAAACTTAATGCGATACTGAATAAAGTTCAGTATAACGAATAAATTGTATAGAGAAATATGTTGAAACTTTACGCGTAATTTAGTAACCTTGATCCAAATTTGTTACTCTTATCAACAAATCAACAAATCAACAAATCAACAAATCAACAAAAAACCACAAACTCTTTTGTAAAAAAAGCCACTTAGTTTCCTAAATGGCTCTTATGATTTTAGTTGAATTTTGAAATATTTCAATTCTAATGTCTCAACTCTCAATACTATATCAAAGCGATCGCAACTGCTGTAACTTCGCTTTCCAAGTGTTTAATGCTTTCTTATGTTTTTCAATGTCTTGGTGTACTTTTTTCAACATCGGACTGTTAGATGATGAGTTCGAGAAAAATTGTAAGTTGTTTTCCAACTGACGAATTTCAGCAGCAATCTCATCAATTTTTCTGCGAATAAAAATACGCTCCGAATTGATTTTTCCTTGATCCAAATTCTCCAAACGATTGCTATACTTAATCAGTTCAGATTCTTGCTTGTCAATATTCAACTGATTAAACAAACCGTCAACAACTTTGTTGAATTTATTGTCAATGTTCTTTTTGTTGTAAGGAACTCTACCAATTGCTTTCCAAGTGGCAATTCTCTTTTTAATGGTTTCAATATTTTCCTGCACGTCATTAGACAACTGAAAAACTTCCATTTCTGCTAAAAGCGCTTCTTTCTTCACCAACGCTTCATTTTCTTCAGCGCTTGCGGCATTTTTCTGTGCGTGTAAACGATCAAAATAGTGATTACAAGCATTTTTGAATTGCTTCCAAACCTTGTCAGAAATCTTCTTCGGTACATGTCCAATCTTTTTCCAATCGGCTTGTACTTTCTTCATTTTTGGAGTTGTCGCGGTCCAGTCGTCATTCTCTTTCAACGATTCAGCCAACTCGATCAACTGCATTTTCTTAGCTAAATTATCTTGCTGTTCTTTCTTTAAAGTTTTGTAAAATGCATTCTTATTTGCGTTAAACTCACGAACCGCTTGTTTGAATTTAGCCCAAGTTTGTTCGTTTACTTTTAATGGAACTTTTCCTGCATTAAAAAAAGCTTCACGTAGCTTTTCAATCTCTTTGATTTTATTTTGCCACTGATTATGAACGTTGTATTTACCAGCAGAAATCTCATTGATTTTAGTAATAATTTCTTCTTTTACGATTAAATTCTGCTCGTAAATCTTATCAATATTTTTGAAATAGTCTTGACGTCTGTCGTGAATTGACTTTGTAGCTGCGCTGAATCGATTCCAAATTTCTTCGCGTAAGTCTTTGGCAACAGGACCAATATCTTCTTTCCAAAGTCGGTGTAAATTTTGCAATTCGCGGAACGCATGCATTACATTATCTTCTTGCGCCAATTCCTCAGCACGCGCAACAATTTTTTGTTTTTCTTCGTAATTGCGCTTAAAATCTAAATCGCGAAGATCTCTATTTAAGTGTAAAAAGTCGTAAAAACGCTCAATATGATGGTGATATGTTCGCCAAACATTATTGTATTGTGTTTTTGGAATAGAACCAGCGTTGCGCCAATCTTCTTGAATTTGCTTGAAATGTTTGTAGGTCGTGTTGATATTTTCTTCAACATTCAACAAACCTTTTAACTCTTCAATTAAGGCTAAACGTCTTTCTAAATTTGCGTGTAAATCTTTCTCAAGATTTTTATAATATTCGTTTCGTTTGCTTCGGTATTCGTTGTAAGCAACATTAAAACGTCCTTTGATTGGTAGTGAAAAATGGAAGTCAATGATATTTCCGCCTTCTGCTAAAAACTCTTCTTTGCGTTGCTCTAAAATTTCATTGAATTTTTGATTGAACTCAGATTTTATACCATCTACATGTTCTTTTATTGCTTGAACTTTTTCGTTTCTAACAAGCTTTTCCAACTCATCAACCAATTCATCTTTGGTCATGGAATGATAATCCAACACAGGGATTTCATGGCGCGCATTGGCACTTTCATCTTCCGCATCTTCTGCAACATTGTCACTTACTTCATTGACAGCTTCCTGATGTTCTTCCATCGTTTGTTCCGCTTCCTCAACAACTTCTTCTGTCGTTTCTGTAGTTTCCGTTTCGGCTTCAACAGCGTTTTCAACTTCACTTTCAACAGTTGTTTCAACTTCCGATTCGACTTCAGCAATTGTTTCTGCTTCTACAGTAGCTTCCGTTTCAACCTCAGTTTCGGTTTCAATTTCAGTAGTTTCAACTTCATTTTCAGATTCGACTTCAGTCTCGTTTTCAACTTCATCAATCGTTTCTTCGGTATGATCAGTGGTAGACTGTTCTTCTAATTTTCCTTCTGCATCTTGCAGGTTATCATCTTTTTCTTCTAACATCATTATAAATGTTTGGGTTCCTTTTCAAGCTTTAAAGTACCGAATATACTAACAAGAAACAAAACGACAAAGTTTTACAGATGAGAAACTGCTATAATTGCAGTAAAAAAGATAGGATTGCCTATGAATTCCATATTTTCCAAGCTTTTTCGGCTTGAAACTCCAACATTTTGTATCCGTTTACAATTTGTGCACCTTGCAAACGACCTAATTTTAAAAACGTAGTTTCTGATGGATTGTAGATTAAATCGAAGAATAAAAAATCTTTAGAAACGTATTTATACGGAATGTCTGGACAATCTTCAATTTTTGGAAATGTCCCTAACGGCGTACAATTCACGATGACAGCATGCGATTTCATTATTTTTTCACTTAAATCTTGGTAAGAAATCGATTTGTCATTTTTTGGCTTTCGCGAAACGTACTTGTAGTCAATATTTAATTCCTCAAAAACAAAAGCAATCGCTTTAGATGCGCCACCTGTCCCGAGAATTAATGCTTTGTTATGATGTTTTTTTAAATGCGGTTTGAGTGATTTTTTAAAGCCATAACAATCCGTATTGTATCCTTTTAATGAACCATCTTCCAGTACTTTGATCGTATTTACGGCGCCAATTTTTTTGGCTTTTCGGTGTAATTTGTCTAAATGTGGAATGACTGCTTCTTTGTACGGAATGGTTACATTAATACCTTTGATATTTGGATTTTCGTGTAAAACTGTTGGGAAATCATCAATAGATGGAATGTCAAAATTTGTATAAAAATGATCGTCGAGTTGAAGCGCTTTAAATTTGTTGGAAAAATAACCTCTCGAAAACGAATAGGCAATGTGCTTTCCAAGCAATCCGAAAAGTGATTTATATGTTTTTAGTTCTTTTTCCATACCAATCTAAGGCTAATACAATTGTAATTCCGAAAAGGATAAATATAAAGGCAATCCACGTTTCGCCTGATGAAATATCGGGAGTAAAACGTTTGTAGTTTTCAATAACTTCTCTTCCGTTAGAGTCTAGTAATTTATTTCCAAGCGCGTCCATTTTATATACTTCTTCTTTCCACGGCCAAACCACGCCAAGTGAACCCGAAATAAATCCGATAATAATGGCAGTTGTCACGTGTTTGAAATGTTTTAGTACATAGTTTAAAAGATGCGATAAAGTTACCAAACCAACTGCTGAACCTGCTGTAAACACACCTAATACTTGCAATTCGCGAATCCGTTCTGCATTGCTCATAAAGGCAAAATCACCTTTAAACATTTCAGCAATGGTATCAAAAAGTGCATTGACCGAATCGACCAAAAGCAATACATAATTACCAAGTAATATTAAGATGAACGAACCAGAAAGTCCAGGCAATGTCATTCCCGAAACACTAATAATTCCGCAAATAAATACAAAACCTAAATGATCATTTTCCTTTGCAGGATTCATCAAACTGATGACGATTCCAACACCAGCACCAACGAGCAATCCAATAACTGTTCTCCGATTCCAATTTCTAAAATCTTTTCCGATGTAATATATAGAACCGAGAATCATTCCAAAAAAAGCTGACCAGACAAAGAGTTTGTAATGTTGAATAAAATAATCGAGCACTTTAGAAACACTAAAGTAACTGATGAGCATTCCCAAAATGAGCAATCCTAAAAAGCGTCCGTTAATGTATGTGGCGAAACTTTTAAAACGTCCTTTGAAAAGTAATTTGAATGCTTGCCCATTAATCCGCTGTAGCGAATAAATGAATTCTTCATAAAAACCAGCCACAAATGCTACAACTCCGCCAGAAACTCCAGGAACTTTATTTGCTGCGCCCATAGCCAATCCTTTTACAATTAGTAAAATTTTGTCTTTGAACGTGCGTGTGTTTTCCATGTAATTTTTATGTGGTTTTAAGCGTGTTTTTTGTCTTTTCCAGTGGCGAGTTTTTCCATGATGAAAATGGTTAGGAAACCAGCAACCATCAATCCGATTGCAAATAAAAGTTTGGATTCTCCTTGTCCTAAATCTTCAAAAGTGTTTGGTAAAATGCTTTTTCCGTATACATTTACTTCTTCACCATGTGAATCGATTCGTGTATCTATAATAACTTTCCAAGGCCAAATTTTGTTTAATGACCCTAAAATAAAGCCTGTTAAAATGGCAAACGTTAGGTTTTTATAATTGCTAAACAACCATTTTAAAAGTTTTGAAAACAGTAATAATCCAATAATAGCACCAGCTGCAAAAATGGCGATTAGTTTAATATTTCTGTCGCTTATCGCGTCCATAACAGGTTGGTATGCACCTAAAAGCACTAAAATAAATGCTCCGGAAATTCCTGGAAGAATCATGGCGCAAATAGCCAACGAACCTGCTACAAAGAGAAACCAAGAAGCTTCCACATTTTCCGTGCCGCGTGGTAAAGTTGTAATGTAGTAGGCGAGTATTGCTGCGAGTACAAAACCGAGAATGGCTTTCCAATCCCACTTTTCTATTTGTTTTCCGATGAATAAGATACTTGCTATGACCAATCCGAAGAAAAATGACCATAATAATACAGGTTCTTCTTTTAGTAATGACCTGATGAGTTGCGCTAAGGATAAAATACTGATTCCAATTCCCAACATCAATGCTACCAAAAAGTTTCCGTTGAGTTGTTTCCAAGCGGCTTTGATACCATCTTTACGGAGTGTTTTGACTAATCCGAAATTGATATTATTAATTGACGTAATAAGTTCTTCGTAAATCCCTGAAATAAAGGCAATTGTTCCGCCAGAAACGCCTGGAACAACATCTGCTGCGCCCATGGCCAATCCTTTTAAAGTGATGATTAAATAATCGAATAGATTTCTATTCATGTGTAGCTAGGTTATACGTTTTTTGTTGATGAGTTCATATTTTTTGGATACGAACGCTACACGCAAAAGTATGGAATTTTATGTGTACGGTTTTTTAAATTCGGAAATAATATTTTTCACAGAAACACGCATGACCAAATTTGGAAATAATTTTTGAAATAATAAGTGTTCTTTAAAGTTGTTTCGCAATGCATTTTTTAGGTGAAATGTGCCTTTACTTTGTTCGCCAATAGTGAAATAAATTCCAGCCAATCTGTATTCTATTTTAGAATTATCTGGGTAGAATTCAAGTGATTGCAATAGCACGTGTACGGTGTTATCGTATTCGCCTAATAGTTTTAAAATATCTGCCCAAGCAATCCAAGTAGAAAGTTCGTAGTTTCCGAGTTCTACTGTTTTTTGGTAGGCAATATCTGCTTCTTCATACAATTGTAATGCACGATGAATTTCGGCGCTACGCTTCCAATACGAAACATTTTCGGTGTCAATATTGATTGCTTTGTTGACGTAATACAAGGCTTTTTGAAAGTTTTCTTGTCGCACGTAAAAATCGGTAATTGCTGTCCAACCTTTGTCTAATAACGGATCTTCATGTACTGTTTTGTAATAAAACTTTACGGCCAAGTCTTTGTTTCCTAATTTTTCATGACATTTTCCCATGCGTAAATACGCAAACGAAGTTGGATCGTCCAATTTTAAAGTCACTTCATAATTATGAATAGCTTCGTTGTAGTTTCCTAACTTTTCAAGTACTTTTCCTTTTTCTAAATACGCACCAATAAAATGATCGTCGGCAATAATTGCAAAGTCAAAAGCAGCCAAGGCTTCTGGGAATAATTTTTTAGTATAGTATTGTTTTCCCAATTGATGCCACGCAACTTCTGAGTACGGATTTTTGTCAATGTATTCGTTTAAATAGCTAATGGCACCATCGATATCTTCCAAAAATTCAAAACAATAAATAATATTGTAAAGGGAAGAATAATCGTCAATATCCATTTCCATACACTTGATAAAGTGATGTTTTGCTTCTTTAAAATCGTCAATAAAAAGGTATTCCATTCCAATCAAAGAATTCACATCTCCTAGGTCATTACTGTGTTCTAGTGCCATTTTCAAGAGATCAATAGCTTTGTAATGTTCATCTCTTTTGGAGTAAATGTTTGCTTTTTGAATGTATATTTCTGCGTTAGATGGTTCTAAAGTATAGAGCTCATCTAGCAATTTTTCAGCAGTATCAAGTTTATCTTCAAACACCATTAACTCAATTTCCATCAGTTTTAAATTGACAGAAGTTGGATGTTGTTCTAAGCCGATTTTGATTGCTTTTTTAGCCAAAGCAACCTTTCCGCTATCTAAGTAGTGATGTGTGATATCTTCAAATTCGGCAGCGTCAAAAAAGAATACGCTGTTAGTTTTTAACATCGATTCAAATTTCGAAAGTGCAAAATTATTATTTTCATTAGAGCTAAATAGCATAGGCAATAAGCGCTTTTAGATTTCTACTATTAAATGTAGTTGATGTTCGTCTCCATTTGTTAGCATTGCGCTAATTGTTTTCAACAAAGTAATCAACAACTACAATTTTTTTATTGTTTGTCAATGGTTTGATTTTTAGTTGATTGTTTTAGGTACTTGTAGGCTGTGTAGGTAATATTAACGTTTTTGTTAGGGCTTTAGTCTGCAATTTTTCGTAAAACTTTCATAATTATGGCACAACCTTCTCTAATTTCTGCTTCAGAAATTGTTAAAGGCGGCGTAATTCGAACCGCTTTTGGTTCAAAAAGGAGCCAAAATAAGATCAAACCTTCTTTCAAAGAATTTAAAATTACTTCATTTGCAATGTCGCCATTTTTCATAATCAGTGATAACATGAGTCCTTTTCCGCGAATTTCTTCAATGTATTCATGTTGAAGCAATTTTCTAAATAGTGTTTCTTTCGTTAGTGTTTCTGCCATTAAATTACTTTCCGTAATTTCTTGTAATGTCGCTAAACAAGCTGCAGCAATTACAGGATGTCCGCCAAATGTGGTAATGTGTCCTAGTTTTGGCATATCGTACAAAGAATCCATCATTTCTGCGGAAGTGGTAAACGCGCAAACAGGCATTCCGCCGCCCATTCCTTTTCCCATAACGACAATATCAGGAACAACATTGTAGTTTTGAAATCCAAAAAGTGTGCCAGTACGACCAAATCCAGGTTGAATTTCGTCCAAAATTAGCAATGCACCAACTTCTTCACAACGTTGTTTTACTTTCGTTAGATAGTTGTTTTTTGGAACAATGAAACCTGCACCACCTTGAATGGTTTCTAAAATAACACCAGCAGTTTTAGTCGTAATTTTTTCTAAATCGGCTTCGTTGTTGAATTCAATAAAATGCACATTGGGCAATAAAGGTCTGAAAGCGCTTTTACGTTCTTCAAAACCCATGACGCTCATAGCGCCTTGTGTATTGCCGTGATATGCGTGTTTGGCTGCAATTAATTCCGAACGTCCTGTGAAACGTTTTGCAAGCTTCATAGCGCCTTCAATGGCTTCCGTACCTGAATTTGTTAAATATGTTTTTTCTAACGGATCGGGTAAATTTTCGGCTAATAATTTCGTTAATTCTACGGCTGATTTTTGCACATATTCTCCATACACCATTACATGCAAATATTGATCTAACTGCTGTTTAATGGCGTTTACAACTCTAGGATGTTTGTGTCCTAAACTACATGCAGAAACGCCTGCCACAAAATCTAAATGTTTTTTTTGATTTGCATCATAAATATAGCTTCCGTCTGCATGCGATATTTCCATCGCTAACGGATGCGGCGTTGTTTGTGCTTGGTATGTGAAAAAATCTTTCTTCATCAATATAAATCTCCTTCAAAATCTTGTTGACAAAGATACGAAGTTAATTGCTGAAAATTGATAGGTTTGTTTTTGAGTTTCTGTGTTTACAGTTAAAAGAAAACGATTAACAAATAGAATTTATGAACCGAACTTTTTTAAACTGCTGGTAACTTTTAATTTTTTATGTTCATTGTCTGTTTGTGATGGTGGTGTTTTTCCGTTCAAACGATACCAATCAATAAAATTAGCAGAAGAGTAACCTTTGCAAACATCAGACAAAGTAGTTATGTACTGTTCTTGTTTTGAAGTTTCGCTATGCGTAATGAGCAGATGAATATTTATCTCTACTTCTAATTGGTATTGGTAGCTTGGTAATATTTTTAATTCATCTTTTGAATCTGTTATTTTTTTGAATTGTCCAGTTTCTTTCCAATTGGATTTTATGCATGGAACTATTTTTTGCTCTATCGTCCATCTGTCAAACATGCGGTGTAATATTGTGGGTTCAAATTCGCCACACAATATTGTTTTTTTCCAGTCTAATTTTCTTGGATGAATTTTGTTTGAATCGAAAAAAGCCCTCGAATTTTCAATATCCCATAAGTTGTTAGATCCGATGACTAATAGATTGTCTTTGATTTCATCTTTGAGTGAAAAATAGTTTTTTGTCAACTCACTTTTTAATCGATCTTTAAAAAAATTAGTGATGCCTTTACTTCCGTAGACACTGTCTAATTGTTGTGTCGCTTTCTGTGCAATGTCATCTATAGAAATGGTGTTCAGTTCCAGAATGAGGTCGTCGCTTACATATTCAAACGCATTTGTACACAAATCATTTGTGATTTCATTTACATAGGCTCTTTCGTTTTCGGGAAGTCCTTTTCGTTCTGTAGGCGAACATGCAAAAAGCGTTGAAAGTACGAGAATTGGAATTATTTTGTGACGTGTATGCATGGTATAGTTACTATTATGATAATTTGGAGTAAAGTAAGAAAAATAGGTGTAATTATGCAAAATTAGAAGCCAAATTAATGTTCTTCAAGTTGTCTTAATAAAATATTTTTTTTAACTAGAACATACGTCAAATTAATTAATTTTATCTAACAATCTAACAATCTAACAATCTAACAATCTAACAATCTAACAATCTAACAATCTAACACCTACTGTTCCTTTACAACAGCTTTCTTTTTAGTAGTTGGTTGCACAGCCATTTTCTTCTTTTCCATCGCTTTTTTCTTTTTTGCCTTGTCAGGTGGCAACGCTTTTATGGTAGATTTAAAAATTTCTTCTTCGCGACTTTCCCCTTGTTCACGTGGATCCATCGGATTGTTGAGACCGCGAATGACAGGCAAAACAAGATTGTTGTCATCTTCATCAAAAATATCATCTTTCGAAAACATTCGTTCATCGCCACGCCAAATAAAACCACGCAATCTCCGTGCATTTTTTGGTAAATCGGCATCTGGATAAATCACACCATCTGGTCGTGTAAAAAAGGTAATATCTTCTATTTGATTTTCATTTAGTGTCAAATTAATAGCGCTACAAATCGTTTTATTAATTCCGATGAATTCATTTTTATCATTGTACATATAATAAAT
>NZ_JBGCDL010000298.1:0-19320 GCF_045105435.1 Kordia sp.
CCGGCAGGAATTGGTTGGGACGGAACCTTCAACGGATCGCCAATGCCATCACAGGATTATTGGTTTAGAGTAGAATATGTAGATCCATTTGATGGTTCGCCAAAAGAATTTATAAATCACTTTACGTTGAAGCGATAATTCATCAAATACATAGAAATTATACAAAGCCCGAAGTAAAATATGCTTCGGGTTTTTTTATATAGAATATTAAGTAGTGTGAGTTTAATATAACATACTTAAGCTTTTTGAAAGCACTTGAAGTATTAAGTATAGGTCTTGGTGCATTTGTTTGCTATTTTAAAATTTATCTTATGTCGAACTCAAATCATTTTATGTATGGAATCAAGTTGTAAAATGGGTTTAAAACGAAGCTGTGTAGTTTTAAGCGGAATCAAAAAGATGGCCTTTTCATTCCTCAAAAAATTAAACATTACCGAAAACAATCATTTAAAAAAAGCATAAAAAAAACCTCATTATATAAATGAAGTTCTTTTGTGGTAATCAATCGGTTAAGATGATGTAATATTATAGTTTAAACGTTACTGAAAATGTTACGTTTGAATTTATGTTATTGATATTTGCGCGATCAGTCAAACCTACTTGAAAAAGTTGTGGATTTGAAATTTGCTCACTTCTGTCATATGCTAAATCGAACGACATGCTTCCAAAATTATATCCAAGTCCTAAAGAGTATCCTTCTAAATTTCCTACGGTTGAACCGTTTTTAAAAGGGCTTTCTTCAAAGCGATATCCGCCACGTAAACTAAGTTGTTTTATTCTGTACTCACCACCAATTCTATAAGTGGAAGCAGCTTGTAACTGATTGTCAATTTGTTGATTAACGCTTAAAAAATCATTTGAAGGACGTAATTTTGCGTTTGCATAATCTTTCAAAGAATAATCAAAACTAATCAAACCGCTTTTTCCAAATATATATGCAAAACTTCCTGTTAAATTTCCAGGAGTTACAATTCTGTGCTCTCTGTATGCATTTACAACATTCGGAAAAATATCTCTTCGTAAAATCTCGGTTGGATCACCAGGATTTCTAAAATCAGTACTAAGTCCTTGAATTAATTCATCATTTAAGCTATACCAAGTTGGCGACTGATAAGAACCTCCTAAGCGAATATTCTGTAATTTTAAGATGGCACCTACTTGAAAAGAGATTCCAACACCATACGTATATAATTCGTTGGAGAACTCTGCATATTGTAATCCCGAAGCAGTATTTACAGGAGTTTCTATTAGCACTCTTCGTTCTCGGTAGTCAACATCGTGTGAATTTACATTTAAACCAAAATATAAATTATCTCTGTATTGTGCTCCAACATTGAATGTGTACTTTCTGTTAAATCCAGAAGTTTGAACAATGTAATCGTGAATTGCACCATTAGAATAATCGGCATTAGAATTATAATTCGTGTTGTTATCATTATCAACATCAGGATTAATAATGAATCCTTCGTATCCTAAAAATCCTTGTTGCGCATTGAATCCAAAATTTTCTCCTAGAAACAAATACGTATCTGTATCACTTTCTCCTGGGAGTTGTGCAATATCGCCTAATGCTTGTCCGTTTGCAGAAACAATAAAATAATCTGCAATTCCTCTTGTGGTATTTGTACCTGATGCTACAAAATTGTTGTAATAGTTGTTGTTGCTTTGAACATTCAAGCCTAAAGAAATTTTTCTCCAGTCACTATCGTCCATATTATTAAAGACAAATACAATTCCTGCTTGATTTAGATCAAATTCTGATTCGTTTCTATTGGTTGTTGTGCCAAAATAGGAAACATCGTTATCATTATTATAGTTGCTTAATGAAATGGTAACCTCGCTTGTAGCAAAAACAGCAGAGCCTGCTGGATTTATTGAGAATGCTGAGAAATCACCTCCAAGAGCTCCAAATGCTCCACTCATTGCTTTAAAACGTGCTGTTCCGTTTAAGTTTTCGGTAGAATACCGTACAACATCGTTTAAATTTTGGGCGTTACTTACAGACATACATAGTACACCTATGAATAGTATGAATACTTTTTTCATAATTTAGTATAGTATTATTTTTAGGGATAAAAATGTGTTAATATGGGATTTTAGTTTCTTCCACCTCTTCGTCCACCACCGCGACTTCCTCCGCTTGATCTTGAGCTTCCGCCAGATGATCTCATTGAGCTGCCAGATGATCTTGAAGAACTGCTACTGCTGTTGTACGACCCTCTTGCTCTACTATTAAAATTAGATCTTACAGGAGTACTTCTTGTAGAACGAGTAGCTCTAGTACTTCTTGTACTTCGTGTATTTCTAGTAGCTCTCGTGTTTCTAGTATTTCGAGTGCTTCTAGTAGCTCTAGTACTTCTGGTACTTCGTGTATTTCGAGTAGCTCTGGTGCTTCTTGTATTTCGACTATTTCTGCTAGCATTAGTGTTACTTCTTCTTGAAGAACGGCTGTTAGAATAGCGATTTCCGTTTCTATTTGTAGTTCTAGAGTAGTAATTACCTCTTCGGCTAGCTATTGCTCTACTAGCAAAACTTCTTCTTCCTCTGTTGTATGCGTAGTTTCCGTAAGGAGAACGCCAGTTTTGTCCCCAATTGTTAAAGCCACCCCAGCACCAGTTGTTCCAGCCAAGTCCGCCCCAGCCATTGAATCCAGCGTTCCAGCCCCAACCATTAAATCCACCGCCCCAGCCGCGACCCCAACGATTCCATCCGTAACCCCAGCGATTCCATCCCCAGTTGTTCCAGCCAAGACCCCAATTATTCCAGCCCCAGCCCCAGTTGTTCCAACCAAATTGAGATCCGCCATATACATTTATTGTAATATCATCTGCGGTTTCACCCCAAGGAGAATAACTTTCGGTGTATCCTATTGCGTCAACATCCGTTTCAGGTCGTGGTTCAGCATCACCTTGACTAGAATATGATTCTACATCAGTAAAAACATCACCATAACGATCATCGGCTTCGTAAGATTTTTGTTCGAAGTAATTTTGATACGCACTATTATTACTATCATTATCGTTAACAACTTCTACAGTTTCTCTTCTTTGCTCACCAGAACCGTAAATTCCATCATCGTATGTAGCTTGCTGGTATGTGCCACAAGATGTTAATGTCAAAAAAGTTATGGCTAAAACATGAATAGCCTTAATGTTGTTTTTTAAATAGTATATTACTCGCATATCTCCTAAAATTAATTGTTGAACAGTACAAAAATAGTTAGTTTTGTCGAAACTATTTTATATTTAACATATTCACAATATTTGTGCCAAACTATCAAGAATGAGCAAGAAATTAACAAAGAGATCAGAAGATTATTCAAAATGGTATAATGAATTGGTTGTAAAGGCTGATTTAGCTGAAAACTCAGCCGTAAGAGGATGTATGGTAATTAAGCCATACGGATACGCCATTTGGGAAAAAATGCAAGCTCAATTAGATAAAATGTTTAAAGAAACTGGACATGAGAATGCATATTTTCCACTATTTGTACCGAAAAGTCTCTTTGAAGCGGAAGAAAAAAATGCTGAAGGCTTTGCAAAAGAGTGTGCAGTTGTTACACATTATCGATTAAAAACAGATCCAGATAATGAAGGAAAACTAATGGTTGACCCAAATGCAAAACTTGAAGAAGAGCTAATTGTTCGTCCTACGAGTGAAGCTATTATTTGGAATACCTATAAAAATTGGATTCAATCCTACAGAGATTTACCTATTTTAATAAATCAGTGGGCAAATGTAGTGCGTTGGGAAATGCGTACACGATTGTTTTTGAGAACTGCTGAATTTTTATGGCAAGAAGGACATACAGCACATGCAACTAAAGGAGAAGCTGTAGCAGAGTCATTACTAATGCAAAAAGTATATGCTGAATTTGCAGAAGATTTTATGGCTATGCCAGTTGTAAAAGGAGCAAAGACCGAAAGTGAACGCTTTGCAGGTGCATTAGAAACCTATACTATTGAAGCGCTAATGCAAGATGGAAAAGCGTTGCAAGCAGGAACGTCACACTTCTTAGGGCAGAACTTTGCAGAAGCGTTTGATGTAAAATATGTAACCAAAGAAGGAAAACAAGAATTGGTTTGGGCTACTTCATGGGGAGTTTCAACACGACTTATGGGTGGTTTAATAATGACACATAGTGATGACGCCGGATTGGTATTACCTCCAAAACTAGCACCAATTCAAGTTGTAATTGTTCCTATATATAAAAGTGAAGAACAGTTTGATGCGATTTCAGCGAAAGTAACCGAAATTTCAGATGAATTAAAAGAAAAAGGAGTTTCTGTTAAATTTGATAAGAGAGATACCTTACGCCCAGGTGCCAAGTTTGCCGAATGGGAATTAAAAGGAGTACCTTTGCGTATTGCATTAGGTGCACGTGATTTGGAAAACGGAACATTAGAAATTGCACGTAGAGATACATTTGAGAAACAATCTGTAGCGCAAGAAGATGCTGTAACAACTGTTTTAAGCCTTTTAGAGACCATTCAAGAAGATTTATATGCTAAGGCAAAGAATTACAGAGATGACAACACTACGGTTGTAAATACCTTTGAAGAATTTAAAAATGTTATTGAAAACAAAGGAGGATTTGTTTCAGCGCATTGGGATGGTACAGCCGAAACTGAAAATAAAATAAAAGAACTCACAAAAGCAACAATTAGATGTATTCCACTAGATGCTTTGGAAGAAGAAGGAAAATGTGTATATTCGGGTCAGAATTCAGCTAAAAGAGTGTTATTTGCAAAAGCGTATTAAAAAAAGTAAAAAAAACTTTTAAAAATAGTTGGAGCATATAAAAATAGTTGTATTTTTGCATCCGCTAACAGAAATAATGGCCCGTTCGTCTAGGGGTTAGGACGCCAGGTTTTCATCCTGGTAACAGGGGTTCGAATCCCCTACGGGCTACCAATTTTTTCTGTAAGTTTATTTGTAAATATGATTTTATAAATTACATTTGCAACCTCATTGAAAAATGATGGCCCGTTCGTCTAGGGGTTAGGACGCCAGGTTTTCATCCTGGTAACAGGGGTTCGAATCCCCTACGGGCTACTAAACATAAAGTTTTAAAAAAAGATAATTAAGAAGAGAGATGGCAAATCACAAGTCAGCATTAAAAAGAATCAGAAGTAACGAATCAAAGCGTCTAAGAAATAGATACCAGCATAAAACGACTCGTAACGCTATTAAGAAATTAAAATCAGTTACTGATAAGAAAGAAGCACAAGCTTTATTAACTAGCGTAACTTCAATGATTGATAAATTAGCAAAACGTAATATTATCCATGATAATAAAGCTGCTAATTTAAAATCAAAATTAGCAAAACACGTAGGTGCTCTTTAATAAAAAGTAGTTACTTAACATATATACGAAAGACTCCAATTTAGTTGGAGTTTTTTTGTACCCTATTTTTTCGTGAAAATTGTCCCGTCCTGAAATAGCGATACACTAAAAAAAACTACCTTATCTCTAAAGTAGCTTTTTTATTTTCTTACTCGGTACACTGCTAGAAAATTATCGCGGTAGCCGTGACGGCAAACTAGCACTATCAGGGAGACTTTACTTATTGAACCTTTGTTAGTGTAATATCAGTAGGAATGTTTAATGTCCTATTATCGCCTTCAAAACGTCCTTCTTGGTTTTCTTTTACTTTCCATGTTGCGGTAGTTGTACAACCAATACAATTGCTTGTTGTGATAATTTCCATTTTAAGAGAACCCGAGAGTCTTGGATAATTATTAGGGTTAGGAACAGTGTTGTCGTCAATACCAGCAGATAAAATTGTTCCGTTGCTACTTCCATAAATAACTGAGCCAAAAGTATGTCCAAATCCTATGTCTCTATTAGATTTATACACTACAATTTGAAGTCCGTTAGCATTTGTTTCTAACATCTTAAAATGTCCTCCTATATCTCCATCTTCATCTAAAAACAAATCTATCTGAAACGTTCTATTTTCGTTTTGCCATTGCCAAAGTCCTACAAATGGTGCATTAACATTGTTAGCTTGTGGGACTGTAGTTTGTGCGCTTATATAAGTAAAACTTGTACTTACTAATAGTGTGATAATTATAATTATTTTTTTCATAATCTATTATTTTAATTACATGGTGTTTCTTTGATGCTATTTTGAGCAGTAGGATCGTATTTTAAGTCGGTAAACGTAGAGTAACTAGAGTCTGTTATAAAAAGAGATACGCCCATATCCCCACGCTAGCGCTAGTATATACTAGTGCCGAGTATGAGTACGAGTAAGAAAGGTAAAAGAGTAAACATAACAAAAAGCTATACTAATTTTTTAGTGTAGCTTTTTGTATTTTAGATGTGTTTTTTATAACTATGCGTTCATAGATATTAAAAACTCTTCGTTGTTTCTTGTTTGTTTAATACGTTGGTTAATGAATTCCATTGCTTCTACAGGATTCATATCAGCTAAGTATTTACGCATTACCCACATACGTTGAATTGTATTTTCGTCGAGTAATAAATCGTCTCTACGTGTGCTTGAAGAAGTAAGATCGATTGCAGGGAAAATTCTTCTATTAGAAATCTTACGATCCAATTGAAGCTCCATGTTACCAGTTCCTTTAAATTCTTCAAAAATAACCTCATCCATCTTAGAGCCAGTTTCTGTCAATGCTGTTGCAATGATTGATAATGATCCGCCGCCTTCAATGTTACGTGCAGCTCCAAAGAAACGTTTAGGTTTGTGAAGCGCATTTGCATCCACACCACCACTTAATATTTTTCCAGAAGCAGGTTGTACAGTATTGTACGCTCTTGCCAATCGTGTAATAGAATCTAGTAAAATAACAACATCGTGTCCACATTCTACCAAGCGTTTTGCTTTTTCTAAAACAATATTTGCCACTTTTACGTGATCAGTTGCTTCTTTATCAAACGTAGATGCAATTACTTCACCTTTTACATTACGTTGCATATCCGTAACTTCTTCAGGGCGTTCATCAATCAGTAAAACAATTTGATATACTTCAGGATGATTCGCCGCAATAGCATTTGCAACATCTTTCAATAACATCGTTTTACCCGTTTTTGGTTGCGAAACAATCATTCCTCTTTGTCCTTTCCCGATAGGGGCAAACAAATCCATAATACGTGTAGAAATTGTGCTTTGACGTTCTGCTAAATTGAATTTTTCATCAGGAAACAATGGTGTCAAATGCTCAAATGCAACACGATCTCGAACTACTTGCGGATCTTGTCCGTTAATCTTGCTCACTTTAATTAATGGGAAATACTTTTCACCTTCTTTTGGTGGGCGAACAATTCCTAATACAGTATCTCCTGTTTTCAAGCCAAACAAGCGAATTTGTGATTGTGATACGTAAATATCATCTGGAGACGATAAATAATTATAATCAGATGATCTTAAAAAGCCATAACCATCTTGCATAATATCTAAAACACCTTCACTTTCAATAATTCCATCAAACTCAAAATCAGGCTCACGGTAGCGATTGCGCTGATCTTTATTTCCGTTATTTTTGTGTGAATGATCTTTCTTATTGTGTTTGTTTTGTTGCGAATGATCTTTCTTATTGTTGTGTTTGTTGTTGTTATTCTGCTTCTTATTATTATTGTTATTTTTTTTACTGTTGTTATCAGTTGCATCAGAAGCTTCATTTTCAGATTTCTTTGAATCTTCTTTTTTAGCTTGAGGTGCTGTGTTTTTTTGATTCTTATCAGCTGCTTTATGAGCAGGTTTATTTTGTTGTTTAGAAGCCTGTGGGGTAGATTTTTCAGAAGGAGTTGGTGCTTGCTTTTTTTGAGGGGCAGCAGCTTTTTGAGGAGCATTTGCTTTTGGAGCAGGAGGTGATTGTGGTTTTTCAGTACGTTGATTGGGTTCTCTCTTAATTCGCTTTCGCTTGCTTTGAGATTCCTCCGCTTTAGCTTTAGGTTCAGTTTTGGTGATAGGAGCAACAGACTCTGGATTACTAGCTTGTAAATCTAAAATCTTATAAATAAGATCTAATTTCTTTAAAGTTCTATATTTTGGAACGGATAAAGTCTTGGCTATTTCTTGTAATTCAGGGAGTTTTTTGCTTTTTAATTCTGATATTTCTAACATGTATGGCTTGTAATGAATTGTTTTTTGAAAAAAATGAGTGATATTACTCGTAATGAAGTGTGTAAATCTATTAGTAACAATAGATTATGAATTGTCTATGCAATAATACAAATTTATTTTAATAAACAAAATAGTATTTTATGAAAAGAACTATTATTTTTGTGATCCAATTTTAAGATATGATTCAAAGAATACAAAGTTTATATATGTTATTAGTCGCCATAGTTGCGGGTGGTTTAACATTTGTATTCAATTTATATACACTCGAAAGTGAAGTAGAAATATTTGCCAAAGACGATTACCTATATTTAGGATTGTTTTCAGCATCTGCTGTATTTGCCTTAATCACTATCTTTTTATTTAAAAATAGAAAATTACAATTTGTGTTGAATCGTTTCAACATCTTATTTCACCTTATTTTATTAGGGATATTTGCATATCGAATGCTAATCGTATCTGGAGAGATTGAAATCTCTGAGAAAGGTATTGGGGTCGTTCTTCCTCTTATTTCTATCGTTTTATTAGTGCTCGCAAACCGAGCAATTAAAAAGGATGAAGACCTTGTAAAATCTGTAGATCGACTGCGATAAACCTAACATCTTAGTAATCTTAGTGCGTAAAACTCCAAAGTAGCCATACTTTGGAGTTTTTTTATGAGTGTGTTTAATGTTCCTGACAAAAAACTACACTGTTTTGACAACCTTATCTAAATCTCTTCTTGATTTTGGCTTTTTACAGGGCTGATTTCTATCATCTTCATCACGATACCCAATAGCAACCGCAACAATTGTTTTGTAATCCTTTTCGCTTAAAATTTTATCATAATTATCGGGTTCAATACCTTCCATTGGTGTAGAATCTATGCCCATTTCTGCACAAGCACTCAAAAAAATGCCTAAAGCCAAATACACTTGCTTTTCAAACCACGCTTTAATTTCTGCATCGGTTTGTGGTTTTATAAATTCTTTAAAATAATTTACCGCACCTTCGGGAAGTTCTGCTTCAATCTGTTGTTCAAACAATTCTAAATTATTGATGCGGCTAAAAACAATCACAGTGTCACTATCTATAACTTTACTTGTATTTAGCCATGATACTTCTGAAAGTTTTTTCTTTGTATCGCTATCAGATACAAATGTAAATTTCCATGGCTGACTGTTAATTGAAGATGGTGCCAAACGTAAAATTTCTTTCAGCGCTTCTTTGTCTTCAGAAGTAATCTTTTTTAAAGGGGTATACTTTTTAGTTGTATATCGCTGTTGCATAGTTGTTAAAAAGCTCATTGTCTATTTTTTTAATTAAACTATAATTTTTATAGTAGCAAAAATAAGTATAGTTTTATATCTTTACAATAACGGTCAAAAATGATAGTAGTAAATTATGGAGAATTCAACACCTAAAATGTATGCCTTTAACGGAAAAAAATATCCCTGCTGTGCTAGTTTAACGATGGGAATTATTGGTGGGAAATGGAAAACAGTAATTCTCTTTTATTTAATGAATGAAACGTTGCGTTACAGCGAATTACGAAAATTAATGCCAACAGTTACCGAGCGCACACTAAGTTTACAATTAAAAGCTTTGGAAGAAGACAAATTAGTAAAACGGAAAGTGTATACCTCAAAACCACCTTTAAAAGTGGAATATTCGCTAACTGATCTTGGAAAAACACTAATTCCACTCATAAAAGCCATTTCAGATTGGGGAAATTCTGTTGTAGAAAATCAAAGCGAAAAGTAAATCAATGTCGATTCGCCAATTCAATAATTTCCAACTCTTTTATTTTATCTTGATCGATCACAAAACGCAACATGGTTCTAACTTTATGAAAACCGTGTTTTCCACATGCGCCAGGATTCATGTGCAATAAATTCAATTTCTTATCAAACATTACTTTCAAAATATGTGAATGTCCGCAAATAAATAATTTCGGCGGATTTTTCTGAATTTCTTCGCGCACACGCACATTATATCGATTTGGATATCCGCCAATATGCGTTATCCAAACATCGACACCTTCACACATAAAACGATTATTTTCGGGGAATTCCATTCGCGCTTTATCATTATCAATATTTCCATACACACCACGCAATGGTTTCAATTTTTGAATTGTGTCTGTTACAGACAAATCGCCAATATCACCTGCATGCCATACTTCATCCGCATAGTTGACATGTTTTAAAATCTGTTCATCAATATGACTATGTGTGTCAGATAATAATAAAATTTTTTTCATAAAATTATTTTAGTAAAGAAGCATGAGATATTTACAAGAAATTCACCTTAAAAATATCGAACTAAATTTCAGCATGATTAAATCTCTATTATCGAGTAAAAGTTTGCTAAATAATTCATAATTCACACAAACTAATGAATTAAAACTTATCTTTGTTCGTCTGAAACAAAAGTAGCAAATATTACCTTGAGATACTTCATTGAACTTTCTTATAATGGCGAAAAATATCACGGTTGGCAAAATCAACCGAATGCCATTTCTGTACAAGAAGTTGTCGAAAAAGCCTTGTCTATTTTATTGCGATCAAAAATTGCTGTTGTAGGAGCAGGACGAACAGATGCTGGTGTACATGCCAAACAAATGTATGCGCATTTTGATACCGATTTACAATTTGATCGATCAGAATTAACACTGAAGCTAAATTCGTTTTTACCAAAAGATGTGGCAATTCAGCACATTCACGTCGTAACAAAAGATGCACACGCACGATTTGACGCAACAGGAAGAACGTACGAATATTGGATCGTTTCAGAAAAAAACCCATTTCAAAATCAATCTGCACACACAGTTTACAAAAAACTAAATGTAGATTTAATGAATTTGGCAGCAAAAGAATTAGTTAAGTACGATGATTTTAAATCTTTTTCCAAAACGCATACAGATGTAAAAACCTATATCTGTAAAATTGAAAAAGCAATTTGGGAGCAAAAAAATGAACTATTAGTATTTACCATTCGCGCCGATCGTTTTCTTAGAAACATGGTTCGCGCCATTGTAGGAACACTATTAGATGTTGGATTGGGAAAATTATCCATCACAGACTTTAAAAAAATTATAGAATCGAGAGATCGAAACAACGCAGGAACTTCGGTGCCTGGAAAAGCTTTATATTTAACTGCGGTAACCTATCCGACAGAAACTTTTACAACCAATGGCTAAAGTAACAGGAAAAGTATTTGATTTTGGTCTTTTTAAAAGATTATTGACCTATACGAATCCCTACAGATATACATTATATTTTGTAGCAAGCTCAGCAATATTATTGTCTGTATTTGCTGTTGGACGCCCAATTTTACTTAAAATTACGGTTGATGATTACATCATGCCAAAAGACAAAGAAGGCTTACTTACGTATATCTTATTGATGTTAGGAGTGTTGTTAATGGAAGTAATTTTTCAGTTTCTATTTGTTTTCTATGCCAATTGGCTCGGGCAAACCATTATAAAAGACATTCGGCAAAAACTATTTAATCACATGTTGCGATTTAAGATGGCGTATTACGATACCTCTTCTGTTGGGCGTTTGGTGACAAGAGCGGTAAGTGATATTGAAACGATTGCTAGTATATTTAGTCAAGGTTTATTTGTCATTATTGCAGATTTACTAAAAATGATAGTCGTAATGGGTGTGATGCTTTGGATGAGCTGGAAACTATCTTTAATTGTTTTTGCAATTCTTCCATTAATAATCTATGCGACACGCGTATTTCAAAAAGCAATGAAGTCTGCCTTTGAAGAAGTGCGTGCGCAAATTTCAAATCTAAATTCCTTTGTGCAAGAGCGTGTCACAGGAATGAAAATTGTACAATTGTTTTCAAGAGAAGAAACAGAATATAAAAACTTCAAATCGATCAACGAAAAGCACAAACAAGGCTGGTTAAAAACCATTTGGTATAACTCTATATTTTTCCCAATTCCAGATTTAGCAAACTCAATTGCAGTAGGTTTAATTGTTTGGTATGGCGGATTAATGGCAGCAACCGATGCTTCTATAAAGTTAGGAGATGTTATTGCGTTTACGATGATGATTGGAATGTTGTTTAGACCATTACGACAAATTGCAGACAAATTTAATACCTTGCAAATGGGAATGGTAGCCGCAGGACGTATTTTTGAAATTTTAGATACAGATAGTAAAATAGAAGATAACGGAAAACAAACTTCGATAGATATTAAAGGAAACTTAGCTTTCAAAAATGTGCGTTTCTCGTATGTAAAAGATGAAGAAGTATTACACGGAATTTCTTTTGATGTAAAACAAGGTCAAACAGTAGCAATTGTTGGCGCAACTGGTGCAGGAAAATCTACAATTATCAACTTGTTAAATCGTTTTTACGAAATTGATGCAGGAGCTATTACAATTGATGACGTTAATATTAATGATTTGAAATTAGCCGCTTTGCGCGCAAAAATAGCAGTTGTATTGCAAGATGTATTTTTATTTGCAGATACTGTTTTAAACAATATCACACTACAAGATCCATCTATAACGCGAGAAACTGTAGAAGCTGCGGCAAAGCAAATTGGTGTACACGATTTCATTATGAGTTTACCAAACAATTACGAATACAACGTAAAAGAACGTGGAAGCATGCTTTCGTCTGGACAGCGACAATTGATTTCTTTTTTACGTGCGTATGTCACAAATCCTAGAATTTTAATTTTGGATGAAGCCACTTCTTCGGTAGATTCGTATTCGGAACAACTCATTCAAAACGCAACAGATACAATTACCAAAGGAAGAACTTCAATTGTTATTGCACACAGATTGGCAACGATCAAAAAGGCAGATACTATTATTGTAATGGATGCAGGAAAAATAGTAGAGCAAGGTTCGCATGAAGAATTATTGCAGATTGAAAACGGATATTACAAAAACTTATACGAAGTACAGTTTATTCAGCAGGAATCGGCTTAGTTTTTCAGTTGTAAAATCTTATATTTATGGTCTTATGAATACTAATATAGAGATGTGCTTCACTTAAATTTTTACAACATACTTATTTTAGTAGGTGTTATACATGGAATTATCTTTAGTTTCATCCTATTATTTCACCCAAAACTTAAATCAAAAACTAATTTCTTTCTAGCATTTACAACATTGGCATTGTGTGGCAGTAATTTACAATATTTACTTCTTGATGTTGGTATTGTGCCATTAGAACTTTATAAAAATGATTTGGTATTTATACCTTTTGAATTTTTGATGGTTGCAATGTTTTATTTTTTTGTCAGAAGTCCAGCGGTTTTAGGACAAGAAATAAGAGCTAGAAACTCTGATTCAATAACTACGATATCAACTGATAGCGCAAATTCGCCAATACGACAAGGTGGATGCGTGAATCCAAACTAAAATATAGGATAAAATGAAGAATCCAAAACCAAAAGCATTACAATCAAAAAACATATTAATTCTCTCATTCAATATGGGATTAAAATTTTCTAGGATTAAAACAATGATTACGGTCATATTTCTTTTACTATTCTTTAATAGCTATTCCCAAGAAAAAAACTATATCAAACTACCAGAAAAGGAAAATAATTGTCCCACAATTATCATCAATGAAACGATCATTTCAAATGAAAACTTTATCAATAGCCATAAGCCATTGATTAACAAAATGAGCGTGATGAAAGAAAAACCAAATCCGAGAGATCATACATTTTATAACCTAAGTGAAAACGGAATTGTTTTGGTTCAAATGGATAAAAAAATAAAAACCAAAACGCAATATGAACTCAATAGATTTTTTAGAATTCATAAAAAGAATAAAATCTACATAAATGGTTACTTAATTGAAAATTCCAAATATAAAATTGCGACCGAAAGTATTATTGAAATTGAGCTAATACAACCGAATTCTACGAATAAATTAACTGGTAAATCAATAAATGTCTGGACTCTAACTAAGGAAGAAAGAAAAAATAACTGCAATAAGTAACACGGTTTATTTGAATGCTTATCAATTATGGAATAAAGCAGGAGTGATAGAAATTACATTAACCCAAATCATTTTGAAGCACATCTTGCAGCGTATTTAAGTCTTCATACAATACAAACTCGCCATCGCGAATGTATGAAATTTGTCCTGTTTCTTCGGAAACGACTAAGACCAATGCATCTGTTTTTTCGGTAATTCCGACAGCGGCTCTGTGACGTAAACCGAAACGTTGCGGAATTTTAGTGGCTCTGGAAACAGGCAAAATAACACGTGTTGCCGTAACACGATTTCCTTCAATAATAATAGCGCCATCATGCAAAGGACTATTTTTAAAAAAGATACTTTCCAACGTAGGAACATTCACTTCCATGCCCATAGTATCACCAGAATCTTTTACAAATTCTAACGAATTGCTACGTTCAATAACGATAATAGCTCCTGTTTTTGTGGCAGACATTTTAGTACAAGCATTTACAATAGCTTCTACGTCAGTATCTGTATTAATTTCTTGTTTGAGGAATTTAAAATGCTTCAAAAAATTACGTTTCTTGGCAAAATTAGTAGAACCAACCATTAATAGAAACTTTCTGATTTCTTGTTGAAAAACGATGAACAAAGCAATAATTCCACCTTTAATAAATCCACCGAAAATAAAGCTTAACACATCCATTTCTAAAGCTTCGGTAATTTTCCAAATGATAAAAATGATCACAATTCCAATAAAAATATTAATTGCAGCAGTTCCTTTTACAAGTTTGTAAACATAATATAAAAGCACCGCAACGAGAATAATTTCGATGAAGTCTAACAGTCCAAAATTTAAAAAATTTAAAAAGTCCAAAGTGAGTTCTTGCTATACAATTGGAGTAAAAATAACAAAATTTAACATGTAAAACGTCAAATGTAAAATATAAAAGTTTTTTTAACCCAAAACCTTTCATATCAAACGAAATTGCAATGTAAAACCTGTCACGTGGAGTGAAGTCGAGATGCAAAACCTGTCATGTAGAGTGAAGTCGAAATGTAAAATTTAAAACCCATCAACCATTTCTAGCAGCTTCACACATTCTACCGCTTCTTTTACATCATGCACACGCAAAATAGAAGCGCCATTTTGCAAAGCAATTGTGTGTAAAATTGAAGTTCCGTTTAGAGCTTCTTTCGGAGACGTTTCTAACACTTTGTAAATCATTGACTTTCGTGAAACTCCAGCCAATACAGGACAATCTAGCATTTCAAATAAACGCAAATTCTTTAAAATCGAATAATTATGCGCAATTGTTTTTCCAAAACCAAAACCCGGATCAATAATAAGATCATTAATTTTGTACGATCGCGCCACAGCGACTTTTTCTGAAAGTTCCTGCAAAATATCTTTCACTACATTCTCATAACTAGGATTTTGCTGCATGGTTTCGGGCGTTCCTTGTATATGCATCATAATATATGGCACACCAAGTTCACCAACAGTTTGCATCATAGTTGCATCAAAATTTCCCGCAGAAATATCATTTACAATTGCTGCGCCTACATCAATTGCGGCTTTGGCAACTTTGCTACGAAAGGTATCAACAGAAAGAATGGTATTGGGAAATTCCTTTAAAATCAATTCCAAAATAGGCAACAAGCGTTGTTTTTCTTCTTCCAAAGAAACTTTTGGCGCATTTGGTCGTGAACTATACGCGCCAACATCAACAAAAGTAGCGCCATCGGTCAGCATTTTTTCTACTTGCAATAAAATAGAAGTTGCATCTTTATACTTTCCGCCATCATAAAAAGAATCGGGTGTAACATTTAAGATGCCCATGATTTTCGGCGTGTCAAGCGATACTAAATGACCTTTGCAATTTATACTTTTCATACATACATACCTTTAAAATGAACTTATGTGAATTTCTTTTTATAAATTGGTAACTTTGGACGAAATTTACATAAAATCTCGCGCAACGCATAACAAATTGTTTATGAAGTATGTTGTTTGTGCGATAACTATCATAAAAAGATTGGCATGGAAAACACTGGAGCTGAAAAAGACTCAAAAGCAGCAAAAATTTGGAAACTGATTATAAAATATAAAGTTATTTTCTTCGATACAATCTATGGAAAAATACTCACATTGCTTTCACAGATTTTTGTAGGTGGATTGTTTATTTTCTCAGGTTTTATAAAGCTAAATGATCCTGTTGGTTTTTCATTTAAATTGACAGATTATTTTGCGAAAGATGTTTTAAATCTTGAATTTTTATCGCCGTACGCCTTATGGTTTGCCGTATTTTTAGTCATACTAGAAGTTGTACTTGGCGTGATGATTTTACTGAGTTTGTTTAAAAAACCAGTACTATGGAGTTTACTTGGATTGATCGTTTTCTTCACATTTCTAACCTTCTATTCGGCATATTTCGATAAAGTGACCGATTGTGGATGCTTTGGTGATTTTTGGAAATTGACTCCTTGGGAAAGTTTTACCAAAGATGTCATTTTACTCGCAGCAATTTTGATTCTTTTTATGGGAATAAAACATATAAAACCAATAGTATCTCAAAAAATAAACATCGCCATAACCGCCGTAAGTTTAGTTGCGTGTATTTTCTTTGGAAGACACGTATTAAATCATTTGCCTGTATTTGACTTTAGAGCGTATAAAATTGGCACCAATATCATGGAAGGAATGTCGTATCCACCTGATGCTAAAAAAGATGTAGTAGAATATACATGGGTTTTTGATGTTGATGGAGAAGAAGTAGGAGTAGTTACTGAAACTCTTGGAGAAGAACCTAAAGTTGAAGGAGGAACTTACAAAACGATACGAAGTGAAGTGATAGAAAAAGGCTACGAACCACCAATTCACGATTTCTACATTGAAAATGAAGAAAGAGACAATGTTGTAGAAGCCATGATGGAAGAAGAAAAACTCGTCATGATCATCGTGTATAGTTTAGATAAAGTGGATGAAGACGGTCTTTTTGTAGTAAAAGCGTTTACAGATCGTGCTATTGAAGCAGGCTATAAAGTCATTGGTTTATCATCTTCTGATCCACAAGAACTAAAAGATTTGAGTGCTACAATGCAATTCAATTTTGATTTTTATAATACAGACGGAACGGCTTTAAAAACAACTGTTCGATCAAATCCTGGCGTATTAATACTTGAAAAAGGAGTCATTACAGGGAAAGCACATTACAACGATTTTGACAACATAAAATTTTAAAAACAATTCTTGGGAAGATACATTTTACATAAAATTGGCTATGCCTTTCTAACGCTTTTTGGAGTGGTTACGGTGATTTTTTTCCTATTCAATATTTTACCGGGCGATCCTGCTAAAATGATGCTTGGACAAAACCAGACAGCAGCACAAATTGCGGTTGTCAAAAAAAAATATGGTTTTGACAAACCTGTACTTACGCAATACGCGTATTACATCAACGATTTGTCGCCGATATCATTTCATTCCACAGCAGCAGATGATTATACGCATCTATCGAAAGATAAATACAGTGCTGCCAAACTATTTACCCTGGGAAGCACAACCATTGTTTTAAAATTACCTTACTTGCGTGAATCGTTTCAAAAATCGGGAAAAAGCGTATCACAAGTCATCAAAGAAACATTACCAAACACCATTGTTTTGGCTATTGCAGCTATTAGTATTGCGATGTTGTTAGGTATAATATTTGGCGTAATTTCAGCTTTATACAAAGATACTTTTTTGGATAAAATGATTCAAATCATAAGTACATTAGGAATGAGCGTGCCTTCTTTTTTTAGCGCCATTTTGTTTGCATGGATTTTTGGTTTTCTATTGCATGAATTCACAGGATTAAATATGACTGGAAGCTTGTATGAAGTGGATGACTTTGGCGAATCGATTAGCATTCGCTGGAAAAACCTCATCTTACCAGCCATTGTATTAGGAATTCGTCCGTTAGCGGTTGTCATTCAACTCATGCGAAATTCGTTACTAGAAGTTTTCAATCAAGATTACATTCGTACGGCAAGAGCTAAAGGTTTGAGTGAATTTCAAATCATAAAAAAACATGCCATAAAAAATGCGTTAAATCCAGTAATAACTGCTATTTCTGGTTGGTTTGCGTCTATGTTGGCAGGAGCTGTATTTGTAGAATATATTTTTGGTTGGAACGGACTCGGTAAAGAAATCGTTGATGCCTTAAATAGTCAAGATTTACCAATTATCATGGGATCAGTATTAATTATCGCTTCTATGTTTGTAATTATCAATATTTTAGTCGATATTGTGTATGGTTGGCTCGATCCCAAAATACGTTTACAATAAGTTCACGTAGTCCCTTAAAATATTTTTAAAAACTGTTAGATGAAAAAAACACTATTATCATTAGTGCTGTTTCTTGGTGTACACCATTTGCATGCACAATGCCCTACCGAGGATATCGAATTAACAACCCAAGCAGAATTAGACAATTTTGTTGCTACATACGCTACTACATGTACAGATATTCCTGTAAGTATCACGGTATCGGGTAATAATATTTCAAATATAAGTGGTTTGAATTTTATTACTTCTGTAGATGGAAACTTTAAGATTAAGAGCACAACTCATGCCACAAATATAGACTTTAGTAATCTGGTAAATGTGACAGGAAATTTAGAATTTGAAGAGAATAGTGCTGTTGAAGTTATCACAGGTTTTACTAATTTGACAGAAGTCGGAGGCGCATTATCCTTTCGAACAAATTCAAGTTTAGTCGAAATCTCAGGTTTTAATAATTTAGTAACAATTGGAGGAAATGTCGCATTTGCTCATGATTACAATCCATTTACTTTTCCTGTCCTTGCTGATATAGATATTATTAGTGGGTTCAACAGTGTAGAAACCATAGGAGGAACTGTTTTTATGAGTCTTTACAGAAGATTGTCATCATTCAATGGGTTTGCTAATCTAGAAACTATAGGAGGCGGATTATGGTTTTACAAGACATATTTCGATAACTTCACTGGGTTCACGTCATTGGAGCGAATAGAAGGTACTATTAGTTTTTACTGTATTAATTGGGATGATGCAGATGTAAGCGCAATTAATAATTTTACTTCGTTAGAGTCTATAGGAGGTATTAGCCTTAGAGGAATTTTCGATGAATGCATTACGAGTGTTGGCTTAGATTTTTTAAATAATGTGACTACAATAGAAGGAGATATTGAAATAGAAGAAGCAGGTATACGTTCTGGACTAGCAGGATTAGAAACTATTGATGGTAGTTTAGAATTTGAATCAAGTGATGCATTTCCA
>NZ_JBGCDL010000299.1:0-9874 GCF_045105435.1 Kordia sp.
ATTATCAACCACAACTAACAATGTTGGCTGTGCTTTGCTAATTTCAGGAACTACCAGTTCTCTAAACAGCGTGTGCGACATTATTGGCGCATCTTCATTGCCAAACCAATCAGGGTAATTTTTATCAATAAACTTTCCAAACTGTACATTGGCTTCATGTTTTTGAGATTCTAAAATTTCAAACATGCCTGTATCTTCAATATCTTCAAGCTGTAATTCCCAATAAATTAATTTTTGATACAACTCAATCCATCCTTCAATCGAATTCACCATAGACATTTCCATGGCAATCTTTCGAAACTCTTGCTGATAATTAGAAGTCGTTTTCTCAGAAATCAAGCGTGAATGATCTAAATTCTTCTTCAAACTCAATAAAATCTGATTCGGATTCACAGGTTTTATCAAATAATCCGCAATTTTAGAACCAATGGCTTCTTCCATAATATATTCTTCTTCACTCTTGGTAATCATCACCACAGGAAGATTGTTCTTTTTTGCTTTCAATTCGGAAAGTGTCTCAATTCCTGTTAAACCAGGCATATTTTCATCCAACAAAACAATATCAAAATTATCCTCATCAATAAGTTCAATAGCTTCTGTACCACTTGTACAAGTAGTTACGTCGTAATTTTTTTTCTCTAAAAAGAGGATATGTGGCTTTAATAAATCAATTTCATCATCAACCCAAAGAATCTTGAATGCACTCATGTATGTATGTCTTTATTTGTAAATTGTTAGTAAGGTATCTTGTTGAACTCATTTAAACTTTTAGCAAATAATAAAAGCTTAAATGAGTTCATAGTACTTATATTTGTGCTTATTCTAAAAAAAAGTATAAAAAACTACACATTGAATACTAGAAATAAGCTTAAAATCTTAAACGACCCAATTTACGGATTTATTACAATTCCTAATCCGCTCATTTTCGATTTGATTGAACATAAGTATTTTCAGCGCTTACGCAGAATTTCACAAATGGGAATGTCATACTTGGTATATCCTGGTGCGCATCATACACGTTTCCATCATGCGTTGGGTTGTATGCACTTAATGCAAAAAGCAATTCAAGTGCTTTGTTTTAAAGGTGTTGTCATTTCGGAAGATGAAAAACAAGCGCTATTAATTGCCATCTTATTACACGATATTGGTCACGGACCTTTTTCGCATGCCATGGAACACAGTATTGTAAATAGTGTGCATCATGAAGAAATTTCGTTGCTATTGATGGAACAATTAAACGAAGAATTTAACGGAAATTTAACGCTTGCCATCGAAATATTTAAAGGAAACTATCCACGAAAATTCATGTATCAGTTAATTTCTGGTCAAATTGATATGGACAGAGCCGATTATTTAAAGCGCGATAGTTTCTACACAGGAGTTGCCGAAGGAAATATTAATTCTGAACGAATTATTACAATGTTAAGTGTCGTTGATGACGAATTAGTCATTGAAGAAAAAGGAATCTATTCGGTTGAAAAGTTTCTGGTAGCCAGGCGTTTAATGTATTGGCAAGTATATTTACATAAAACGAGCTTAGTTGCGGAACAATTGCTCATTCGTGTCTTAAAAAGAGCAAAAGAATTAACGTTAAAAGGTGCTAATTTACAGGCAAGTGCAGCGTTGTCTTTTTTCATTCAGAATGAAATATCAATAGAAGATTTCAATTATGAAGTATTAGATCGATTTGCTAAATTGGACGATTACGATGTAGTTTCTGCCATGAAAGAATGGATGGAAGAAGATGATTTTGTTTTATCCAACCTTTGTAAAATGATTATCAATCGCGATTTACTTCAGATAAAAATCAAAAAGAAAAAAATTTCAGATAAAAAACTACAAAGTGAGACACAAATTTTAATGAATCAATATAAAATTACCAAAGCAGAAGCGGCGTATTTTGTGTTTTCGGGCGAAATTTCTAATCAAGCATACAACACTAAAAGTCAAAACATAAATATCTTACTAAAAACAGGAAAAGTACAAGATGTTGTCAAGGCTTCTGACCAATTAAACCTAAAAGCACTTTCAAAACTGGTGACAAAATATTATATATGTTACCCAAAAGACAAACTTTAGTACTTTTTTTATACTTTTGCGGGAATGAAGTTTACAGCGACACAAATAGCAGGTATTTTAGAAGGAGATATCGTAGGTGATCCAAACACTGAAGTATCCAAACTTTCTAAAATCGAAGAAGGTACAGAAGGTTCATTAACTTTCTTAGCTAATCCAAAATACACACAGTACATATATAGTACGCGTGCATCCATAACTATCGTAAATAAAGATTTTACGCCAGAAGAAGACGTGTTTACTACGCTTATCAAGGTAGAAGACGCATACAAATCATTCTCCAAACTCTTAGAATATTACAATAAAGTAAAGCTGAATAAAGTCGGTATAGAACAACCAACATTTATATCAGACTCTGCTACGTACGGAGAAGATTTATACTTTGGAGCGTTCTCATACATGGGCGATAATGTAAAAATTGGTGACTACGTAAAAGTATATCCAAATGCATACATTGGTGATAACGTGACTATTGGAGACAATGTAATCATCTTTGCAGGAGCAAAAATCTATTCAGAATCCGTAATTGGAGACAATTGTGTAATTCACAGTGGCGCCATTGTTGGTGCAGATGGTTTTGGCTTTGCACCGAATGAAAAAGGAGAATTCCAAAAAGTACCACAAACAGGAAATGTAATTCTTGAAGCCAATGTAGATATTGGTGCAGGAACTACCATTGATAGAGCTACTTTAGGTTCAACAGTGATCAAAAAAGGAGTAAAACTCGACAATCAAATTCAAATTGCACACAATGTGGAAATTGGAGAAAACACAGTCATTGCTGCACAAACAGGAATTGCAGGTTCTACCAAAATAGGTAAAAACTGCATGATTGGTGGACAAGTTGGAATTGTTGGACATATAACTATTGGCGACAATGTTCGCATACAAGCACAATCAGGAATAGGTAGAAATGTAAAAGATGGAGAAACATTACAAGGTTCGCCAGCATTAAACTATGGAGATTACAACAAATCATATGTATACTTTAAAAACTTGCCAGAACTCGCAAAAACAATCAATCAACTAGAAAAAAAAATAAACAACAATGAGTGAAATTATTGTTAAACAAACGACCATCGCCAAAGAAGTTTCTTTAAAAGGCGTCGGATTACATACAGGAAAAGAAGTTACACTAACTTTTAAACCTGCGCCAGAAAATCATGGTTACACTTTCGTGAGAGTGGATCTTGAAGGAAGTCCAATCATTGAAGCGGATGCAAACTATGTGGTAAACACACAACGTGGAACGGTTTTAGAAAAAAGAGGTGTTAAAATTCAAACCTGCGAGCATGTATTAGCTGCTTTAGTTGGTTTAGAAATTGACAACGTAAGCATTGAGTTAGATGCTTCAGAGCCGCCAATAATGGATGGTTCTGCAAAATTTTTCCTAGAAGCGTTAGAAGAAGCCGGAATTGTTTCGCAAGACAAACCAAGAGAGGAATACATTGTAAAAGATGTAATTTCATATATCGATGACGAAACGGGAAGCGAAATCACCATCATTCCTTCTGATGAATACCAAGTAACTACAATGGTAGACTTTGGCACGAAAGTATTAGGAACACAAAATGCTACCTTAAAACATATCTCTGACTTCAAAAAAGACATTGCAAGCTCAAGAACATTCAGTTTTTTGCATGAATTAGAAATGTTATTAGAACATGGACTTATTAAAGGAGGCGATTTAAACAACGCTATCGTATATGTAGATAAAGAATTATCTCCAGAAACGATGGATAAGCTAAGAGTAGCTTTTGGTAAAGATGACATTGCGGTAAAACCAAATGGAATTCTTGACAATCTTACATTGCATCATCCAAACGAAGCTGCACGTCACAAATTACTAGATGTAATTGGCGATTTAGCTTTGGTAGGAACTCGCATTCGCGGGAAAGTAATTGCCAACAAACCGGGACACTTTGTAAACACACAGTTTGCAAAAAAACTGTCCAAAATCATAAAAATAGAAAAGCGCAACAAAGTACCAACGTATGATTTGCATCAAACGCCTTTAATGGACATCAATCAAATCATGACGATGTTGCCGCACAGACCACCATTTTTACTAATCGATAAAATATTAGAATTATCTAACAGTCATGTGGTTGGTGTAAAAAATGTAACGATGAACGAACCGTTTTTCGTAGGACATTTTCCAGGAGCGCCAGTAATGCCAGGCGTATTACAAGTAGAAGCAATGGCACAAACAGGAGGAATTCTAGTACTTAGTACAGTTCCTGATCCGGAAAACTATTTGACTTTCTTTATGAAAATTGATAAAGTAAAGTTCAAACAAAAAGTAGTTCCGGGAGATACTTTAATATTCAAAGCCGATTTAATAACGCCAATTCGTAGAGGAATTTGCCACATGCAAGCGTACGCGTATGCAAACGGTAGGTTAGTTGCCGAAGCAGAATTAATGGCACAAATTGCACGTAAAAAAGAAGAAGACATCGTAAAAAAATAACACTTCCAAAAAAAAGTGTATTTTGGCACAACTAAATTATACTTAAAAGAAATTTTGAGCTGTAAAAAATAATGAAAGTATACTGACGCAAGTGTCAGCGTATCAAAACTCGATTATCGAGTCAAATCATACAAATAATTAAAAAGTAGTAGATGAATCAACCTTTAGCTTATGTTCATCCAGGAGCCAAAATTGCAAAAAATGTCGTTGTAGAACCTTTTACAACCATTCATAACAATGTAATTATTGGAGAAGGAACTTGGATCGGTTCAAACGTAACCATTATGGAAGGAGCGCGAATTGGGAAAAACTGTAACATCTTTCCAGGTTCAGTAATTTCAGCGCCTCCACAAGATTTAAAATACCAAGGAGAAGATACAATTGCTGAAATAGGTGATAATACTACCATACGAGAATGTGTTACAATTAACAAAGGAACCACCGATCGTATGAAAACAAAAATTGGTAAAAATTGCCTAATCATGGCATATTGCCACATTGCGCACGATTGTATTGTGGGCGATAATTGTATTTTTTCAAACAATAGCACTTTGGCAGGACATATAACTGTAGGCGATCATGTAATCCTAGCAGGAATGACGGCTGTACACCAATTCTGTTCCATCGGAAACCACGCGTTTGTAACGGGCGGTTCGTTGGTACGAAAAGATGTGCCACCGTATGTAAAAGCTGCACGTGAACCATTATCGTATGTAGGAATCAATTCGGTTGGACTTCGTAGAAGAGGCTTTTCAACAGAAAAAATACGCGAGATTCAAAATATCTTTAGAATTCTCTATCAAAAAAATTATAACAATACGCAAGCTGCGGAAATCATAGAAGCTGAAATGGAAGCCACTACGGAACGTGATGAAATATTACAATTCATCAAAAATTCACATAGAGGAATCATGAAAGGGTATATTGCTTCAAACTAAACTAAAATAATTACAATGGCATCAACATCAGACATTAGAAATGGATTGTGCATTCGTTACAATCACGATATATTTAAAGTTATTGAATTTTTACACGTAAAACCAGGTAAAGGACCTGCTTTTGTGCGTACAAAACTAAAAAGTGTTACCACAGGAAAAGTAATTGATAACACATTTTCGGCAGGACACAAAATTGAAGATGTTCGTGTAGAAACACACACATTTCAATACTTATACAGTGATGGAGAAACGTTTCACTTTATGAATACAGTTGATTACAATCAAATAACATTAGAAAAAACGACTTTAGATGCTCCTGATTTATTAAAAGAAGGAGAAAACGTAAAAATTCTAATCAACTCTGAAGACAATTCGCCATTATCAGTTGACATGCCAGCAAGTGTTGTTTTAGAAGTAACACACACGGAACCAGGTGTTAAAGGAAACACAGCTACAAATGCTACAAAACCTGCAACGGTTGAAACTGGCGCAAGAGTAAATGTTCCTTTATTTATTAATGAAGGTGACAAAATCAAAATTGAAACAGCAAAAGGTTCTTACATGGAACGTGTAAAAGGATAAATAAACTAAAAAGCGCAATTATTATTATTGCGCTTTTTTTTGATTTAATTACAATATGAAATTTCCTAAAACATATACGCTCAAAGAAATAGCAGAAATCATCAATACAAAATATGTTGGTGATAATTCCTTTCCCGTGCATGGAATGAACGAAATTCATGTAGTAGAAGCAGGAGATATTGTCTTTGTTGATCATCCAAAATATTATGACAAAGCATTAGAATCGAAAGCAACAATCGTATTAATCAACAAAGAAGTTGAATGTCCGGAAGGGAAAGCATTATTAATTTCTGATGATCCTTTTAGAGATTTCAACACACTTACCAATCATTTTAGACCTTTTGTAAGTGCAGCTGCGGCAATTTCGCCATCTGCAATCATTGGAGCGCGCACGGTAATTCAGCCAAACTGTTTCATTGGAAACAATGTAACAATTGGTGATGATTGTATCATTCATGCAAATGTGGCTATTTATGACAATGCCGTAATTGGAAACAATGTAACCATTCATTCAGGAACGGTTTTAGGAGCAGATGCTTTCTATTATAAAAAACGCCCAGAAGGTTTTGATAAATTACGCTCTGGCGGAAGGGTTATTTTAGAAGACAACGTAGATTTAGGTTCATTATGTACCATTGACAAAGGTGTTACGGGCGATACAACGATTAAAGCAGGAACCAAAATAGACAATCAAGTGCATGTTGGACATGATACTGTCATTGGAAAAAAATGTCTCATTGCATCACAAACGGGAATTGCTGGTTGTGTTGTCATAGAAGATGAAGTAACTATTTGGGGACAAGTAGGAATTACAAGTGGAATCACAATAGGAGCAAAGGCAGTTATTTCGGCACAATCTGGCGTAAGCAAAAGCTTAGAAGGCGGAAAAAGCTACTTTGGAACTCCTGCGGATGATTTTAGAAAAAAATACAAAGAAATTGCGTCAATTCGTCAAATTCCAGAGTTGATAAAGAAAATAGAAAACTTAAATGAATAGGTAGTTTTTGGGTATAAAAAGTATTTATTGAGAAAACTCTAAAAAATGCTTTACAAATACTGTAGAAAAAACTATTTTTGTTCAGCCAAAAAACAAATATCAAATGAGCGTTTTAGTAAACAAAGATTCAAAAATAATTGTTCAAGGATTTACAGGAAGTGAAGGAACATTTCATGCAGGTCAAATGATTGAGTACGGAACTAACGTTGTTGGTGGTGTAACTCCAGGAAAAGGTGGACAAACTCACTTAGACAAACCCGTTTTTAATACAGTTTCAGAAGCTGTAGAAAAAGTAGGAGCCGATACAACAATCATCTTTGTACCGCCAGCATTTGCTGCCGATGCAATTATGGAAGCTGCCAATGCAGGAATTAAAGTGATTATCACTATTACGGAAGGAATTCCAGTAGGAGATATGACAAAAGTTGCCGCATACATTGAAAATAAAGACTGTCGTTTAGTAGGTCCTAACTGTCCAGGTGTGATTACGCCAGGAGAAGCAAAAGTTGGAATCATGCCAGGATTTGTTTTTAAAGAAGGTAAAGTTGGAATCGTTTCTAAATCAGGAACATTAACGTATGAAGCTGCTGATCAAGTAGTAAAACAAGGTTTAGGAATTACAACTGCAATCGGAATTGGTGGAGATCCAATTATTGGAACAACAACAAAAGAAGCGGTTGAGTTATTAATTAACGACCCAGAAACGGAATGTGTAGTGATGATTGGTGAAATTGGTGGACAATTAGAAGCAGATGCAGCTAAATGGTACCAAACAAGCGGAAGCAAAAAGCCAGTTGTTGGTTTTATTGCAGGAGAAACAGCACCTGCAGGACGTACAATGGGACATGCAGGAGCAATTGTTGGTGGAGCTGATGATACAGCAGAAGCTAAAAAAGCAATCATGCGCGAATGTGGAATTCACGTAGTAGATTCTCCAGCAGAAATTGGAAAGAAAGTAGCAGAAGTGATGGCATAAGCATCACTTATTAAAATATGTAAAAGCGCATTATCAGTAATTTGATAATGCGCTTTTTAATTATACGACATATTCAAAAAAATAATTTTCTTGATTAATGAAACTATTTTGGATTATCTGAAATGAATCGTTTTTAACATGAAAACTCACGTCAAAGTATAGATGTTGCATCATATTTTGATCTGAATTTCGTAATTAACATATTGAGTATAAAATTTTGATTTTAAGTATTTTGCAGTCTTTATTTGTGCTTATAATTTATAAATCTGAAGTATCTTTTCTTTTTTGCTTGAAGTTTGATTTGTAGCTTCATCATTGAAAATTAACTCAAAATTTATTAACCATGAAAAAAAGAAATTTAACAAGTTTAGCACTTAACAAGAAGTCTATCTCTAATCTAGGAGCACAAAACTCAGTAGTTGGAGGGTTTAGAACAGAATCTTGTGAGCCATTAGGTATTTGCTGTCCAACACACGATTCAGCATGTCCAACACACGATTGTACAAACGATCCAGGTTGTGGCGGAACAGGTGGCGGAACAGTTACATGTAACCTTGCTTGTAACCAAGAAACAATTTCATGCCCAGGAGCAGGAATTTGCTAATTAAAAACCAATCATGAAAAAAGGTAAAAAGTGAACTTCGGTTCACTTTTTTTATGGATTAGTAATACGTTTGTTTGTTTTTTTAATACCATTTCTTACAGAATATTCAAAAAATAAAATATTCTCAATCGATCAGTTGGCAATGAAACCAAAATATTCAAAAATGTAATATATTGTCATACGCATATCATAAAAAATGCGTTTCTGTAGTATAACTAATCAAAAAAATAGCATGAAAAAAATCAATCAACTGCTGTTAATCGGATGTTTATTTGCGATTTTCAGTTGTAAAAAAACGAATACTGCTGTTGAAACCACGCAACAAAAAGATGCAAATGGTTTTTCGTATGCAGCGGTATCAAACGATCCAACAGGATTGCGATTGTATACTTTAGAAAATGGACTCAAAGTATATTTAAGCAAAAACACAGACGAACCCAAAATACAAACTTACATTGCGGTTCGTGCAGGTTCTAACTACGATCCGAAAGAATCTACAGGATTGGCTCACTATTTAGAACACATGCTCTTTAAAGGAACAGACGAAATAGGAACGCTCAATTGGGAAAAAGAAAAAGTAGAATTGGATAAAATTTCAGCTTTATACGAAGCACACAGAGCTGAAAACGATCCGGAGAAGAAGAAGAAATTATTTAGAGAAATTGACAGTGTTTCGCTAGTTGCTTCAAATTATAGCATTGCGAATGAATATGATAAAATGACAAGTTCATTAGGTACTACAGGCTCTAACGCACATACGTGGTTTGAAGAAACAATTTACAAAGGAAAAATTCCTTCAAATGAATTGGATAAATGGTTAACTTTAGAAAATGAACGTTTTAGTAAATTGGTTTTGCGTTTGTTTCACACAGAATTAGAAGCCGTTTATGAAGAATTCAATATTTCTCAAGACAGCGATTACCGAAAAGGATTCTTTGCCATGATGGAAGGATTATTTCCAAATCATCCCTACGGACAGCAACGTACTATTGGGATTTCCGAACATTTAAAAAATCCTTCGTTGGTTGATATCAATAATTATTTTGATAAATACTATGTGCCAAATAATATGGCGATTGTGTTGGTTGGAGATATTGACTTTGAGGAAACAATTCAAAAAATAAACAACACTTTTGGTAAAATGGAGAAAAAGGAAGTTACGCATCCTACATTGCCAAAAGAAAAACCAATTACAGCGCCAATAGAAACAGAAGTATTTGGGTCAACTGCT
>NZ_JBGCDL010000300.1:0-8757 GCF_045105435.1 Kordia sp.
AATTACCATGCAAGAATCAGATTTACTAAATATAGCACAACAATTTGGCAATCCGACGTATGTATACGATGCCGAAAAAATTACGTCTCAGTATGAACGATTGACGAAAGCGTTTCAAACCGTACCAAAACTCAAATTACATTATGCCGTAAAAGCCTTGTCAAATTTGAGTATTTTAAAATTGATGAAATCGCTTGGCGCGGGATTGGACACAGTTTCCATTCAAGAAGTAAAATTAGGTTTAGCAGCAGGATTTGATCCCGAAGAAATCATGTACACGCCAAATGGTGTATCGTTACAGGAAATTGAAAACGCAGCACAATTGGGTGTAAAAATTAATATTGACAATCTTTCTATTTTAGAGCAGTTTGGTAGCAAACATCCAACAATTCCTGTGTGTATTCGTATCAATCCGCATGTAATGGCTGGCGGAAACCACAATATTTCTGTTGGACATATTGATTCAAAGTTCGGAATTTCCATTCATCAAATACCACATGTATTACGCATTGTAGAATTGACAGGAATGCACATTAACGGAATTCACATGCATACCGGAAGTGATATTTTAGATATTGACGTATTTTTATACGCTTCAGAAATTTTATTTAATACCGCGAAAAATTTTAAAAATCTTGATTTTATTGACTTTGGAAGCGGATTTAAAGTTCCGTATAAAAAAGACGACATTCAAACCAATGTGGAAGAACTTGGAGAAAAATTAAGCACACGTTTCAATGAATTTTCACAAGAATACGGAAAAGAATTGTCGCTCAATTTTGAACCAGGAAAATTTCTCGTTAGTGAAGCAGGTTCATTTTTAGCAGAAGTCAACGTCGTAAAACAGACAACCTCAACGGTTTTTGCAGGAATTGATAGTGGTTTTAATCACTTAATTCGTCCTATGTTATACAATTCGTATCATCATATTGAAAACATTTCCAATCCTGAAGGTCGCGAACGCTACTATTCGGTTGTTGGATATATTTGCGAAACAGATACATTTGGTAATAACCGTAGAATTAGTGAAATCCGAGAAGGCGATATTTTAAAGTTTAACAACGCTGGAGCCTATTGTTTTTCTATGGCGAGCAACTACAATTCTCGTTATCGTCCTGCCGAAGTTTTATGGTTCAACAACGAAGCGCATTTAATTAGAAAGCGTGAAACATTTGATGATATATTAAAAAATCAGGTTGAAATTGATCTTTCCACCAAGAAAAAGAAAAAAAGTGTTCCCAAAGCTGTTTAGGAAGGGAATTAAGTGTTGAGAAAGTGTCTGTGTTAGTTTCAGGCACTTTTTTTATTCTGTACTTTTTTTCACAGAAATAATCTTTTTTTGATCGCGATCATATTTAACTATAAATGCTGTACTACCAGCAAAACCTAAGTCTTCCTCAATAAAAGCAAGTGTTATATTTTTCGTAGAATCTTCAGGGAAAAATGATTCTTTGATAATGTTGACAGTTATTTTTGCGTCAATTCCTTTTTGTTTTAAAGAATCTATTCGATATTCCATCGCTTTAAATTCCCTCAATTTGGTCAATTTGCTTGAAAAGTCATCTTCCATAGTTTTTGCGACTTCGGTTTTGCATGAAAAAAAACCTAGAAAGCAGAAAATCAATATAATTACACCTATCGTGTATCGCTTCATAATATACCTATTCATTAAGTTTTATGTATCTTATTTTTTGAAATATACTAAATATAGAAATATTTAAAAACTATTCTAAATCTTTAATTATAAAACCGTAACAGCTACAAGAATTTAAACTCTTTATATAAAATAGTATCTTGTAAAAACATTTACATATTTATACTGTTCGATGAAAAAACTATTGTTTGTATTATTTTTAATGTGTTTGAGTTGTACTAAAGAAAAAAAGTATGACGATCCTATTCAATTTGCGCTTTCGGCGGATGTGAAAGAAATTCAGAATGTGATGAACAATCTGGAAGCGTACGAAGTTCAAATTTTAGTCACGGATGCAGAAGGCACTGATTTTAGTTTTCAAGTGAATGATTCTATATACTTTTATCCTGCGAGTAGCGTAAAATTTCCAATCGCATTGCTTGCTTTAGAGAAGGCGAATAGAATTGCGACAATTACGAGCGAATCTGAGTTTCTGATTGATGGCGATTCTATAAAAACAACCATTCGCAACGAAGTTCAGAAAATTTTTGCTGTGAGCGATAACGAAGCCTATAATCGTTTGTTTGAATTTTTAGGGAAAGAAGATATTCAAAGTACAATGCACGCAAAAGGATTTTATCCTGTGCAAATTTCACATCGATTGAGCACGAAAGATGCAGCAAATTTATACACAAAAGTAATTACATTTTCTAAAGAAGATAGCATTTTGTATCATCAATCGAAAATGCGAAGTAGACCAACACTTCCGTTAGAAATAGAAAAAACGCAAAAAGGAAAAGGCTTTTACAGAAACGATTCTTTGGTTTCTCAACCAATGGATTTTTCTAAGAAGAATTACTTGCCAATTTCCACACTTCATCAACTCATAAAACGCTTGCATTCTCCTAAAAAACACGATTCAAATGCACAATTTAATCTTTCAGAAAGCGATTGTGATTTTGTATTGAAAGTGATGCATGAAACACCCAAAAAACAAGGTTTTACTGATACTGAATATTATGATAGCTACGTGAAATTTTTTATGTTTGGCGACAGTAAAAAACCAATACCCGAACATATTAAAATGTATAATAAAGTTGGATATGCGTACGGATATTTAACCGATTGCGCACATATTGTAGATACAAAAAATGATATTTCATTTACTATCACAGCGACAATTCATGTGAATAAAAACCAAATTTTTAATGATGATACGTATGAATATGATGAAATTGGCATTCCGTTTTTAGCGGAATTGGGCAGACAAGTACATCAGTTTTATCTCAACAAAAAACAGTAAAACAGATAAAACGGTTCATTTTCTTTTTAGTTTTTGGTATTTCTATGTGTCATGCGCTACATCTTTTATAAAAAAGGGGAAAAGTACAAACGAAGAAAATAAAATATGGATGAATTAAATATAGTAATCATTATTGCGGTGCTTCTTTTTGTAAGATTGGGCATTCGATTGTATAGAAACTATCCGAAATCTGATGATTGACAGCATGTAAAACCGTTTTGGAAGGGATTTAAAAAAGGCTTACCAATGATATGTTATCATTGATGAGCCTTTAAAATTAAAAAGAAATAGTATTATTTCTTCCCTCTTGATGATCGATACGCCTTATTATTAGGATTCATTTGATTCGCGCGATTTACATCATTTGCACTTACATCTCTTACCTTCTGAAATTCCTCATTATTCGGATTCAGTTGATTTCCTCTGTTTACATCACTTGCATGATGTTCTTCGTTATTATTATTTTCCATAATTTAAAATTTTAAATGGTTATTAATTAAATTTCTCCTCTATCTCTAAGAACTTTTTCTATGCGTCTGAGAAATGCCAAATCCTCTGGCGGAATTGGATTCTTTTTCATTATTGCTTTTCTAATTCTTTTTAAATCTTCTGTTGTCATCAACTTTGGATCTTTCATCTTTTTAATATTTTTTTAATGTTAATAATACAGCTTCAACACAAAGCCTTTCCTTATTTAGAATAGCGCTTATTCTTACATCAAATATCAGATAAGTATAAATTTTATTTTCCTTTTTGTGACATACAAACTATATTTGGGACAGAAGTACTTCTTTTTGTGATTGCGTTATTAAAAGAGACTGAAATTTGACACTACATAAAAACCAACAACCAATCTTCTATGTTTGAAAATTTGATTCCCGATCTTGATTCTCCTAAACTCATTATTGCTATTTTAATAGTTCTCATGCTAATCTTAGTATTTAGAAACATGTATATTGTTTATAAAAAAGGATTTTATAAACGCGAAAATAATGAGCTAAAAGACTCCATTTTAAGCAATAAACAAGCAATAAAAGAATATCAAAAAAAGCTAGTTGATATAGAAAGTCTTAAGAAAGAATTAATTGAAAGGCAAGAAGAGATTACAGCGCTAGAGGATAGATTAAAACATAAAAATGCCGATATTTCAACATTAGGACAAACTATAAATCACCAAAAAAGAGCTTTTGAAAAGTATGTTGACTATAAAAATGTAGAAGCAAATAATACACGATTAGGCGCACATTTTATAAAAAATGTAATTAGTCAAATCTACACTGATATGGAAATTGCTCAATCGAGATATAAAACGTTTTTAGGAGTTCATTATAAAATAGGAAAATCAAGTAGTGGAATTCCACCAATTAAAGCCTTAAAAAATATATTTAGATTGCTCGACTATAATGTAGCTGCTTTACATGAAACTAACATTTCAATAAAAAAAGAAATTGAATATATAGAAATGTTTTTAGACTTAATTCGATACTTAAAACCCAACGCCACTATTGAATTGAAAGATTATTTAACTGATGAACAAAGAAATACCATTGAAATAAAACCTACGCTACTTTTTCCTTTTGTTGAAAATGCGCTAAAACATGGAAGTCTCAACCATACTGACTCATTTGTTAGCATTACACTTAAACAAACTAGCAATAAGGAGCTAAACTACTGTTTGGTGAATAGTACTGAACAGTTAACATTTGAACAAATTCAAAAAAGCTCGGAAATAAACGGAACTTTTGGTTTGAATGCACTTAAACAACTCATAAACACATATTACCCTGGCAGTTCATTAAAACACAAATCATTACCCAATAATCAATATATGTCTGAACTCATTTTACCGCTCGCATCATGAAGATACGGTATATACTTATAGATGATGAACCAAAAACAATTCAAACTGTCAAAGAAAAAATAGATCGTATTGCAAATGATTACGACTTGGAACATGTTGCAAGTTATACAAGTTCTAAGAAAGCGTACGAAGAAATTGATTCGACAACATTTGATTTATTACTTGTTGATTTCCAAATGCCTGTATACAATGGAATACAACTTGCTGAGAAAATTGCGGCTTCTAAAAAAATTGTTTTTTTAACGTCTACCACAGGAAAACAAACAGAGATTATCAATAATTTAGAAATTGCAGGATATTTAAGCAAACCCTTTGAAATTGAAGAATTTGAAAAAGTTTTAAAGAAAAAAGTAATCGGAAAAATTGCTTCTGCTTATGTTAGAAAAAAAGACGGTTATTTATCTATTGCTGTAGGATCAAATAAAAATATTGGGATTTATCCAGATCAAGTTTTCTATATAAGTACTGCTAGAAACCTAAATGGCGAACAACCTAAAACAAATTGCGTACATATTTATGGTAAAAACGATCTGTTAATCCACAAGAATATTCGCTATTCCATCAATAAACTTTCTAGTTTATTAAATATATATGGTTTTGAAAAAATTAGTCAAAGCACGATCATAAATATGACTCGCATTAAAGAACGTGATAACAGAAATATTAAGTTATACGACACACAAGAAACTTTTGAAGTAACAGATAAAGAAAAACCTAGTTTTATTAAGAAACTAGTATCTTTTTTTAGTCCAAACTAATCTTTTCTAAATTCTCACAAAATACCAAACCATTTTTATCCAAATCGTAAAAAGCTTTTTTTGTCTCAAAACAGTTTCTTGGAGTTATGTTTAATACTAAAAAATACAACATTACTAGCTTGCTTTCATAAATTGATTCCCAACGCTAGCGGAAGTTTCCAAACTCGTGCTGGTAATAAAACTAAGAAGTTGTATTGAGAAGTTTCAAATGAAAGTTCGTGTACCAAAATAACAAAGCGAAGTAAGTCTAAAAGCAACAGTCTTCTAAATCTCGAATCGCGTTTAATAATCTAACAGCGATAGCGATCTAAACTAGCAACACTTTTCTCAAATTCAGCAACCATTTCTTCCACAACTGTTGCTGCAGGTTTTATTTCATGGATTAATGCTGAAACTTGTCCAATTTCTAATTCGCCTTCAACCAAATCGCCTTCAAACATTCCACGTTTTGCACGTGCTCTTCCCAATAAGGTTTTCAGTTCTTCTACTGATGGAGCTTTGGTATATAATTCTTCTAAATCTTCGTAGAATTTATTTTTCAATAATCGGACTGGCGCCAATTCTTTCAACATCAATTTGGTGCTTCCTTCTTTGGCAGCTACGACTTGCTTTTTGAATTCAATATGAGAAGAAGCTTCGTGTGTTGCAACAAATCTACTTCCAACTTGCACACCATCTGCGCCTAAAACCATGGCTGCTAACATTGCTTTTCCGCTTCCAATTCCGCCAGCAGCTATCAACGGAATTTCTAATTGTTCTTTTACGGTCGGAATTAAGGTTAACGTCGTTGTTTCCTCTCGCCCATTATGTCCGCCAGCTTCAAAACCTTCAGCCACCACAGCATCTACACCAGCAGCTTGCGATTTTAAAGCAAATTTTGAACTGCTGACTACATGCGTTACCGTGATTCCGTTTTCTTTTAAAAAAGGCGTCCACGTTTTAGGATTTCCCGCAGAGGTAAATACTACTTTTACACCTTCTTCCACAATGATATCCATAATTTCTTCAATATTCGGATACAACATCGGAACATTCACGCCAAACGGTTTGTCGGTTGCTTTTTTACACTTTTGAATATGTTCACGCAATACATCTGGATACATTGAACCTGCGCCAATTAAACCCAATCCACCAGCATTACTGACCGCAGAAGCCAATCGCCAGCCGCTTGCCCAAATCATTCCACCTTGAATTATTGGATATTGTATGTTGTATAATTGCGTAATTCTATTCTGTGCAAACAAAGCCATTCGTGTTCTATTTTTTTATTGTTTTATGATTTTTTTGGTGATCGTTTCTCCGTTCGCTTCAATGCGTAACAAGTACATTCCTACTGCCAATTCACTTACGTTTATTTGTTTAGAATTGCTCGTAGTCGTATATATTTTGATCGTTTTTCCTAGCAAATTTCCCAATGTAATGGTTGCGTTTTCGGTTTCCGCTGGCAAGTTAATTTGTACAATCGCTTTCGCGGGATTTGGAAATAACTGAATCGTTTCATTATCGGCAAATTCATCATTTGATAAGGTCTGAATTACCAATTCAAAATTCGGAATTCCGTATCCTAATTGAATGGTTGGATTTGCATAAATGGAAGCTGATTCACGTACAAGTTGCATCAACTCTGTATTTGTTTTATTTGGAAATGCTTGTACCAAACACGCCATAGCACCTGCAATAATTGGTGAAGAAAATGAAGTTCCGTTAGATGTTGTTACCACTCCGCTATCACTTATTACATATACACTTGCTCCTTGCGCTACCACATCTGGTTTTACGGGAATATTTGGCGTTCTACCGCGCGAACTAAACGACGCATAACTTCCACTTGCATTTACAGCTCCAACGGTGAATCCGTTTCCATCTGCTGGTGCAGTAATAATTCCCCAACTGTTGTTTCCAGAGTTTCCTGCGGAGTTTACAATGAGCAATCCTTTTTCAACGGCAATGTTAGAACCTTTGGTAATGTAAGTCGTATTTCCGTCCATATCGGCGGTTGTATAATCATATTTACTCTCATCAAATTGATTGTAACCCAAGGAAGTATTTACCACATCAACACCTAAACTATCGGCACGTTCGGCGGCTTCTACCCAATACGATTCTTCCAAAGGTGTTTCGGTTGCCGCATCTTCGGTTCTGAATAAGTAATAGCTTGCATCTGGCGCAGTTCCTACAAATTGTCCATCTATATAACCTGCCATATCTGACAAAACGTTTGTGCCGTGACTGTTTCCTGTGTATGCATATACATCTGCGTTTCTATCTACAAAATCGTATCCATTGAGTAAATCGCCGTTGTCTCGCAATCGCTGAAAAGCTGTCATGGTGTTTACATTCGTGAATCCGCCATCTAAAACTGCAACGGTAACGCCTTCACCTGTGTAATCTGCTTCATGTAATTTGTCCACATTGATCATGGCTGCTTGATTGGAACCATCACCGTAATTATACATGACTAAGGTTTCAAACTTTTCTACCGTTCGTCCTGTGTTCGCTTCCGCGGAAGGTCTGTTTGCAATATTTAAAGAGCGATCTGCATATAGAATTTCATTTACAAACGAGAGATTGAGCAAGTTGTCAATATCCGTTTGCGTTCCTAAAACATGTACACAATTGAACCATTTTGATTTTGCTTTGACCGTAATTCCTGTTTGATTTTTTACTTGCGTGATGTATGATTCGTTCACAGGAATATCACGTTCATCAATTGCTATATTGTGATTTGCTTTCCGATCGATCGCTTTTTGCGTAAGAATCGTTGTCGGATTGGCTAGTGCATTGGCAACATCAGGTTTGTCTGTAAAATATACCCAAGCGTGTTCTGTTTGTGCAACACCAAATTGCGCTACAAGTATGATAATGAATGTGATTATTTTTTTCATTTGCTTGGGTTTATTAGGTTTTCATTTGATGATTTGTTGATTTGATGATTTATCAATTCGTTGATTCGTTGATTTGCTTTTACTTCAATTTCAAGTTCATTTTCAATTTCAAGTTCAACTTCATTCTCAACTTCATCAAGAAATTACGCCAGATCCAATTAATTCTTCATCAATATACCACGCTACAAATTGTCCTTCGGTGATGGCACTTTGCGGATTTTCAAAATCTACATATAAACCGCCATTTATTTTGTATATCAATGCTTTTTCTAATGCTTGTCTGTAACGAATACGCGCCATTACTTCTATGGATTCGT
>NZ_JBGCDL010000301.1:0-3761 GCF_045105435.1 Kordia sp.
TAGTTCTCAATTATTGGCTCTGCGTTTTGTAAGTTTCTATCACCTGATAAATCTTGTTTTGAATAAAATACTACTCGATTTAAGTCTCTTTTCATTGATGATAGTTAAATTCAGAAGGTGATTTTTCAAATTGGTGCCAACGGTCTTGTGTATGAAACGTAGCGTATAAAAAGACACTAACTTTTCGGATTTAGCACGAGCCGAATTTTTTATTTTTATGTTTAAATTTCTTTTTTAAATATAACCAAATAAAAAATTTGGCGTACTTTGTAAATATACAAAAACCTCTCGTAAAGCCTATAATAGCTATGTTTTATACACGTTGTTGTGTGTAGTGTTTTTCACGTTTTGCTTTTTTTCCGATGTTTGTTTTTAGTTCGTCATTGTGCGTTGGCGAGACATACTCTTTTGCAATTTTTGGTTTAGCGTTGGCTGATGCGAATTGTAAATGTGTATGGCTTTGAGCGTTGGCATTATTCAGTTTATATTTCTATTTATTTCCTTTTGCTCGATTATGAGTTTTACATAACATTTCGCAATTCTTTATGTCTGTTTTTCCTCCTTTGCTCCAAGCTGTAACGTGGTCAGCATCCATTTCTTTAATTTTATAAATTCTGTTTTTATTAGAATTATTACCTAAAGCACAAAGAGGACAATTTGAAATTTCTTTTTTCTCGGCTTCTTGAGTTTGCTTTGAATAAGTTGCCTTTTTAGTCGCTTCGTCAAATACTCTAACGTCAAGTAATTTTGTGTCAGTTAAGCCTCCTAAAATGTATTCAAATACTCCTTTTCTATTTTTCACATAAGGGTCAGCGTAAAGTTGCTTAACTTGTTCTGAAACTTTTTGAGGATTGTAAGGTGTCTTTCTATAAGTTTCATAAAATTCTCCCCATTTTAAGCCTTTCATTTCGGATTCTACATCTTTAAATACACCTGAAACCCAATCAATAACACTTGTGAAATAATTTTTAAGTTCATTAATGTTATCATCATAACGATGTAAACTCATATAAGGAATTATCTCGCCTTTACTTACCCAATCTAATGCACGTTCTAAAAAATCTTGTCGGTTTGCACTACCAGAAATATAAGCACTCCATTTGTGTATATTTGAATTTTGACTATTACTAAATTCTTCTTTTGCTAACGTTACAAAAGGACCAGAAAAAACAGCGTTGTTAATTTCTTGATTATTTAATGGAACACCAACAATGTTAATAGTACGAAACCAATTTTTAATTTCAGGTTCTGTTCCTTCACATTCATAAATTAGTAAAGGTGTTTGTAAGATTAAATCCTGTTTACTTTTGGCAATTCCACTAAAATATTGCTCCATTCCATTGTCATCTTTTATGGCAAATTTATTTGATACATAACGACCAATACTTGTGATGCGTTGTTGACCATCTAAAACTTCAAATTTTTCGTCACTTACTTTGTTGAAATAAATAAGTCCAAGAGGATATTTTTTCAATATAGACTCTATTACAGCAACATCTTTTTTACCATCTGCATAAATATAATTTCTTTGATATTCAGGTTGGATAGTTAATTTACCTGATAAACCAAATAAACCCTTTCCTTCAAGTTCATTGTAAACAAAACCCTCACAAATATCTTTTACTGTTATATCTGTTCTTAACGTATTTTCCATTTATTATTTTCTATGTTTTATTAGGATTCTGCCAAATTTTCTTTTTCCATTAACGACAGCTCCACCACCTCTATCTTCTTTAAGTTGTTTGTATTTAAGTCTTTCCAAAATTTTTTTTGGTGCTGATGCTCGTGTGTTACCACTTGCTTGCCAAATAATTTCAAATTGTTCTGGTGAGTATTTATCAATAAATGTTATTGGAACACCCATAACACCATCATAATCGCTCGGAATAGAATCAACCCAAGGGATTTCTATAGCGTCATAATTTTCATATTTCTGATATTCTTTTCCTTTAATATCTTTATGGCGACTAAATTTTATATTGTCCGCCATAGTCATAAGAGGTAATGGCTGATGTCTTCTTCCGTGGTCAATATTTGTAAACCAACAAACACCTGGAACGCGATTTACTTTTACACCATTTTGTTCTCTATCAAATTTGTATGAAGATGAATAGACAAAATCATCAGGAACTTGAAAATACATTCCTTTATTAAAATTTGTTGCACCTAACCATAATCTATCTTCTTGAATTAGTGGAAAAAGTTCTTTGTAAGCAATTGCATTTAAATTTCCAATCAATAAAAATTGTTTATTCGCTTCAACTATCCAAGCTAAAAAATCTCTAAAAAGAGAAAAAGGTGGATTCGTAACTATTATATCCGATTCGTCTCTTAATTTTTTTATTTCTTTACTACTGAAGTCTCCATCTCCTTCTAAATATTCCCATTCTAAATCGTTAATATCAATTTTCCCATCTCCTGAAATATCGCGAGTTAAAGAAAAGATTTTGCCATTTTGAATAGTTTTGTCTCTATCGAAATTAGGATGACTTGTTTCGAAGAGTGTAGGTTGATTTTTGAGTTTATACAATTTACTTGCAGGTGCATAACTTGTACTTATCAATTTTTTTATTCCAAATCTCTCAAAATTTTGTGCGAAATATTTTGTGAAATTGCTCCATTCTGGGTCATCACAAGGAAGAAGTACAGTTTTGTTTTTGAAAACATCAGGATTAAATTCTAAATATGCCGAAACTTCTTTTTCAATGTCGTGATATTGTGTATAAAATTCATCATTCTTTGAATTTTGAGCATTGGTCATTGTTGGTATTGGCATATTCTATTTTAATTTTATCTTCAGTTTTCAATTTAACATTATTTTCAGCGTTGGCAAGAAACAGCTCTTTTATTTTTTTTCAGCGTTGGCTTTCGTGTCGGCAAAAAAATAAATGTGCTGTTTGAGCGTTGGCTTTTTAAGTTCAAATGTTCAATTTTAGCACGATTTTTACATTACACACAACGTGTTTGTGTATGATTTCGTTGCATGTTTCAGCACTAAAGTTAGCAAATAAATCACAGATAGAAAATCTGCGAGGATTTTCGTAAGTAGGCGAGTACTAGCAATGAATTATACACGGTGTTAGCCACTGGTTTTATTCCGATTTTTTATTATTCCGCTTATTATATTAATCGGATAAATTATTTGTCCGAAAATCGCAATTAAAGCTATTAAATAAATTGCTAAAGTCAGATTATTATTGAAATTATATTCCATTATTGATTCTCGGAAAAGTTGTGCCAAAATCCATATGAGTAAAATTCCGCCAAAAGTCAGCGCAATGTGAATCAAATTCAGCCTTTTGGATAGCTTTCTGTTTGCTTTTAGCATAAACCAATATCCAATTCCAATTATTCCGAAAAGAATTGAAATCAGCGTTGCTAAATGTAAATAATTAATTATGTAGTAAGTGTCGTGAACATTTATATCCAATACGGCATCATCACTCAAAATTCCAATCAGCATTATAATCGGAATTGCGAGTAAAAAAATCAGATGTGGTTTGTTAATCAGAAATTTCATTTTTCAGTTTAAGTTATATACTCAGATTGAAATTCGGTTATTAAAAATCTAAAAATTTGAATTTATCACTAATTTTCGTTGGTCTGGTCAACTTGTGGCTAACTCGTTATATAAAACTATCTACACTTCATATCCCATAAATAAATCCGGATATCACAAATTTTATATAATAGCTTTCAATTTATAAAATTAAGAAATACTTTACAAATATCTATACGTAGTTATACGTATATTTCAATAA
>NZ_JBGCDL010000302.1:0-9603 GCF_045105435.1 Kordia sp.
CACAAGGAAAACCGAGAATGACTGAAAAAGTTAACAAAACGGAACAACTAAACGATTATAATTTTACAAGACTCCATATTGGTTCGCTCAACAGGAAAACAAAAAACAATTTTAAAAAACAACAAGATTCCATTGTAATTAGTGGAACTATTACAGATGATACAGGTCTTCCTATGCCTGGTGCAACTTTACTCATAAAAGGAAATTATCACGGAAAAACTACCGATTTTGATGGAAACTTTTCTATGAGAATAAAACCCAACGATATATTAATAATAAATTATGTTGGCTACGAAAGTCAGGAAATAAAAATAGCTTCAACCAAGAAAACATATAAAATTCAACTAAAATTAGGAGCTCCATTGGAAGAAGTTACAGTCGTAGCAGGTAAGATTTGGGCAAACGATGAAGAGTTGCAAGGTGTTGCAGGCGGCGTAACTACCATTAATGGAAATGATATTGAATCAATAGACACAAAAAAGAATCGGTTTTTTCAAAATTTACAAGAATTTTGGATGCGAAAAACAAAAAAACCTATGAAAAAGCATTAAATAATAGGCTTCAAACAATAATAAGAACTTCAAAAAGTTATATTTTTACCACTTAGTGTATTTATAAACGATCGCTACCAATTAAAATAGTACAATGAAGAAATTTTTATACGCGTTTTTAATTCTTACCATTACCATACTTTGGAGTTCTTGCCGAAAAGACTTTGTAACAGTTCCAAGTTCTGGACAACTTCAATTTTCAAAAGATACCGTATACTTAGACACCGTTTTCACCAATATTGGTTCAAGCACATACAACTTAAAAGTATACAACCGAAGTGACGATGATATTCGTATTCCCACAATTCAATTGGGCGAAGGCGAAAACTCTAATTATCGCTTAAATATTGATGGTATTGCCGGAAAAGTATTTGAAGACGTGGAATTACTGGCAAATGACAGCATGTTTGTCTTTGTAGAAACGACTTTAGATATCAATGATTTTGCTGGTGGAAATCAGTTTTTATATACCGATGCGATCGAATTTGACACAGGAAGCAACGAACAAAAAGTAGAATTGGTCACCTTGGTACAAGATGCCGTTTTTCTCTATCCGCAACAATTTGATGATGGAACTATTGAAACCTTACTACTTGGTGTAGATGATGAAGGTAACGAATCAAGAGTAGAAGGCTTTTTCTTAGAAGATACGGAACTAGATTGGACAAACGAAAAACCCTATGTAGTGTATGGATACGCCGCAGTTGGACAAAATCAAGTCTTAAATATTGAAGCAGGTACGCGTGTACATTTTCATGCAGATTCTGGTTTAATTGTTGGAAATCTTGGTTCATTACAAGTAAATGGAGCGTTGAGCATGACAGAAGAATTAGAAAACGAAGTCATTTTTGAAGGCGATCGTTTGGAACCTGGTTTTGCAAATGTGCCCGGACAATGGGGAACTATTTGGCTTACCGACGGAAGTACAAATAACAAAATTGAATACGCAACTATAAAAAATGCAACTATTGGTGTTTTAACAGAAAATAGTGATGATCCTAATAATCCTACGCTGCTTTTAAACAATTCTCAAATACATAACAGTGCTACTGTCGGATTGCTAGCACGTACAGGACATATAGAAGCGAATAATTCCGTTATTGGAAGTGCAGGACAAGCGTCTCTCTATTTGAATTTGGGCGGAAAGTATACATTCAGGCATTGTACGTTTGCCAACTATTGGAGCAATAGTTTTAGAGTTTTTCCAACTGTTTTAATAGACAATTTCTTAGATGTTGGAAACGGAACAATATTTACAGCCGATTTAGTACAAGCTGATTTCTCTAATTGTATCATTTATGGAAATAACGGAATCGAATTGCTATTCAATAAAGTTGAAAATGATTCATCCGTATTATTAAAATACAACTTTAAAAACTGTTTGATTAAGTTTGATGATTTCAACAATCGTTTTGTAAATGATCCTTTATACAACTTCAACGATACAGATATTTTTGAAAATATTGTTTTCAACTCAGATCCCGATTTTAAAAACACAGATACGAGCGAATTTATTATTGGAGACAACTCTGGAGCGATCGGAATTGGAAATACTCCAAGTTCCGCACCAATCATAATTCAGAATGATATTTTAGGAAACCCTAGAAGCATCATGTCAGATGTTGGTGCATACAATCATACCACTTTTGATGACGATTAATACATTCAGCTAAAAAATAGACAATACACCGAAAAGAATCATAAAAGTAGTTCGCTATTTTATGATTCTTTTTTTATGCGTATATTAGAAGAACTTATTAACATATTAAAGAATAATTAAACACAAAAATTAACAACATGACATTAGTTTATCTATTAATTAAAATTGCAGGAATAGCTGCTGGAATATTACTTGGAATTACCGCATTAGACAAATTGGATGGAGAAAGCGATTTCTTTAACAACGTAGCAAAAAAGATCATGCCTTTCTCTACGATTATTGGTGGTGGGTTAATAGTTTTAGCAATTTTTGAATTGCTACAAATATTTGGTTTTTCAGATGACAGACATTTGATTTATGATTTAGTAGCAATTGCTTCTGGACTATTATTACTAACGCACGTATTAAGTCAAATTCCTAAAGTAGGAGATTCACTTGTTAATATTTCTAAAAAGTTAATGCCGTTTAAAGTAATTTTTGGAATGGCTTTATTTATTTTATCAATTTTACGCTTTATTTGGGTACATCCGTTTGGATAAATAACATATAAATTACTGAATTACCACTTTTTGAACTGTTTTGGTGTTTTCGGTGCGAATTTCTAAAAAGAAAATTCCGCTAGACAATGAAGAAACATCTAGTTTTGTTTGATGATTTTGTTCTTTTTTAACGAACACTTCTTTACCTAAACTATTAAAAATAGAAACCGTATACGGCGCAGAAATCGTGGTAGAAATCATAATATAATCCGACGCAGGATTTGGGAAAACGCTGAAATTATCGGCGTTTTCTTGGTTTATACTCAAAGTGCTTCCTTCTACAACATTCAATACCTGATTTGAACTTACATCCGTAAATGTATCTACCAATCCGCTTGGCCAAAAGATTTCTAACATATCAATAGTCGTTTCTGTACCAAGGCCAAAAATTTCCGTTGCCGAATTTTGTCCCAAAAACGCTTCGCCACACAACAAATATCTATACATTGCTTGTCCGTTTACGGTAGCTTTTATCTTCGCTCCTATTCCAGCTTTATTACTTGTTGTACCTTCCAATTTTACTTTCAACCAATTATTAGTGCCTCCAGTATTTCTCCATAATGTATGATTTTCTGGTGCTTGATTTACTACTACAAAATCTTGGTAACCATCATTATTAATATCGCCAATTGCATTTGAAAAACTTGTAAATATATCGTTTGTAAAACCTGCCGTTGTTGGAACTGAATAATTATATCCTGTGGCACATTCGTAAAACCCAGAAGTCATCAAGCCAGAAGCTGTATTATTTATCATACTACACACATACAAATCTAAATCGGAATCATTATCCGCATCAAAGAAATTTGCGCCCCAACCAATACTATTAAAAATAGTGCCCGTATTTGCTGCTACATCTGTAAAAGTTCCATCGCCATTATTTTCTAGCAAATGGTTTCCTTCTACAGTATTTGTCACATAAATATCTAAAAAGCCATCGTAATTATAATCATCAATCGTAGTAGACATGGCATTTGCAGCTACACCAGCGCCCGAAGCAACACTTACATCTGTAAACGTACCGTTTCCGTTATTTTTGTATAAAATATTTGTATTTGCAAATCGATCATTGGAAATATAAATGTCTAAAAAACCATCATTATCATAATCAAAAAACGCAGCACAGAACGATAAATGTCCTACGGAACTAATTCCTGCAATGCCTGAAACATCTGTAAACGTTCCATCGCCATTATTTCTGTACAATTGATTCGGAATGATTTTAGTATCATCTTTATTTGACAAGAACATATCTAAATCGCCATCATTGTCATAATCGCCAAAAGAAGCGCCGTAGGTATACAATATGGTATTTGGAATGCCTGCAATACCTGAAACATCTGTAAAGTTAAAGTTTCCGTCATTATTGTATAATTTATTTGCTGCATCTAAGCGTGCTACAAACAAATCATTATCGCCATCATTATCATAATCAACCCACAACACTTGTTTTGAGTGTCCTGGAATGGTCATATTGAACGTTTCTTCTACAAAAGTGCCTGAATTATTTTTAAAAAAACGAACTGGAAAGTTTTCTTTTGCGGCAAAAGTTAAATCGTCCCAACCATCATTATCATAATCGTAAAAACTAACGCCACCAAGTTGTGTGCTAAAATTTCCAGTAATATTGATTCCTAAATCAAGGGCTTTTTCTTCAAAGAGAATTTGCGCTTGTACTAGAGGGAAATAGAGAAAAGATAAGAGTACAATCGTGTAATTTTTCATCTGCCAATTTTTAATAATGACAAATATAATAAATCTTAATGTTATGTTAAAAAACTACACGATTGTATGTATTTATAATTTATGCCTGAAACAAAGGCTTATCAGACATCAACGTATTGACTTTAAAAGCGATGTTTTTCAACTTTGCTTCATCTTCAAAATTTGTAATGGCTTCATCAATATATGCTACGATCAATGCCATGTCATTTTCTTTTAAACCTCTGGTTGTAATTGCTGCTGTTCCGACACGAATTCCAGACGTTACAAATGGGCTTTTATCATCGAAAGGAACCATGTTTTTATTCACAGTAATATCTGCATGTCCTAAAGCTTTTTCTGCTTCTTTTCCATTGATATTCTTGTTGCGAAGATCAATCAACATCATGTGATTGTCCGTTCCGCCAGAAATAATATTGTATCCTTTTGCTACAAATGCCGCTGCCATTGCTTGTGCATTTTTCTGTACTTGCAAAATATAGTGCATAAACTCATCTGTCAAAGCTTCACCGAAAGCTATTGCTTTTCCGGCAATAACATGTTCTAATGGTCCACCTTGATTTCCTGGGAAAACGGCTCCATCTAACAAAGATGACATTTTACGTAATTTTCCGTTTTTAAGTGTAATTCCGAAAGGATTTGGAAAATCTTTCCCCATCATAATCAAACCACCACGCGGTCCACGTAAAGTTTTGTGTGTCGTTGTGGTTACAATATGACAATGTGGAATTGGATCATTTAAAATTCCTTTGGCAATCAATCCTGCTGGATGCGAAATATCTGCCAACAACAATGCGCCAACACTATCTGCAATCTCGCGGAAGCGTTTAAAATCAATATCCCTTGAATATGCAGACGCTCCTGCAATGATCATTTTTGGCTGTTCTTTGGTTGCTGTTTCTTGAATTTTATCATAATTCAAAACGCCCGTTTCCTCTTCTACTCCGTAAAATGAAGGTGTGTATAATTTTCCTGAAAAGTTAACAGGAGAACCGTGTGTTAAATGTCCACCGTGCGACAAATCGAATCCTAAAATTTTATCTCCTGGTTTCAAACATGCTGCAAAAACAGCTGTATTTGCCTGACTTCCACTATGTGGTTGCACATTTGCGTATGCTGCTCCAAACAAAGCTTTCGCTCGTTCAATAGCAATGGTTTCTACCTCGTCAACGACTTCACAACCGCCGTAATAACGTTTTCCTGGATAGCCTTCTGCATACTTATTTGTAAGTACAGATCCTACAGCTTCCATTACTTGTTCACTTGTAAAATTCTCTGAAGCGATTAGTTCTAATCCTTCTATTTGCCGTTCTTTTTCGGCTTGAATTAATTCAAAAATTTGTTCGTCGCGTTGCATTATTTTGACTCTATGTTAATAAAAACCAAAAATATGATTTAGATTCCAAAACTCATATAGAAAACTCATATATTTGAATAGAAATAACAAAATTTTTTAAATTATAAATATTCCAAACAACTATGCCAGATACAACCAATAATCCCAATAGAAAAACTTGGCTAGAAGTTGCTCCAAACAGCGATTTTCCTATCCAAAATATACCTTTTGGCGTTTTCCTTACCAGAGACGACGTAATTACGATCGGAACACGTATTGGAGACTTTGCCATTGATTTAGGTGCATTGCACCAATTAGGGTATTTTGATGGAATTCCATTAACGGACGATATTTTTCTACAAGACAGCTTAAATGATTTTATTTCTGATGGAAAGAAAACATGGCGCTTGGTGCGAAACCGTATTGGAGACATTTTTGATGCCGATAATGCAGCTTTGCGTGATCATACTGAACACAGAAATACAATTATTTTTACTTTAGATGAAATAGAAATGCAATTGCCAGTACAAATTGGTGATTATACAGATTTTTATTCAAGTATAGAACATGCTACCAATGTTGGTACCATGTTTAGAGGTGCAGATAATGCATTGATGCCAAACTGGCTTCACGTACCTGTTGGATATCATGGAAGAAGCTCTTCTATTATTCCATCGGGAATTCCAATTCATCGTCCGCAAGGGCAAACATTGCCTGTTGGTGCAGACACACCTGTTTTTGGACCTTCAAAACGTGTTGATTTTGAATTAGAAATGGCGTTTATTACAACAGATGCCAATCATTTAGGAGAACCAATTCCTATTGATGAAGCCGAAGATTATATTTTTGGAGTGGTCTTATTTAATGACTGGAGTGCACGCGATATTCAGAAGTGGGAATATGTGCCATTAGGACCATTTTTAGGAAAGAGTTTTGCTTCGTCAATCTCTGCTTGGATTGTGACTATGGATGCTTTAGAACCTTTTAGAGTGGAAAGTCCAAAGCCATTAAAACCACAGTTAGAATATTTACAATACACAGGAAAGAAAAGCTACGATATTCATTTAGAAGTAGGAATTAAACCTGAAAATAGTGACGAAACTATTGTTGCACGTTCTAACTTTAAATATATGTATTGGAACATGGCGCAACAATTAACGCATCATACCGTAAATGGTTGTCCTGTAAATTCTGGTGATATGATGGGAAGTGGAACGCTTTCTGGAAAAACACCTGATTCGTATGGTTCCATGTTAGAATTATCATGGGCAGGAAAAAATCCTGTGAAATTAGATGATGGATCAGAACGTATATTCATCAATGATGGAGATACTGTGACCATGCGTGGACATTGTAAAAACGCACATGTACGTATCGGTTTTGGGGAAGTTTCTTCAAAATTACTACCTGTTTTTCAGCCGAAGAAAAAGTAAGAGACTATTCTTAATTTGTATAAAAGTAAAAACTCCCAAAGACGATATTTGGGAGTTTTTTTGTGCTAATTCGGGAAAATGAATTAATGTGTAATGCTTAAATTTTTGATACGAACAACTCCGTTAGAACCTGTATAACTTGCTCCTTGAACTGACTGTAAGTAGTTTCCAACTTTAAAGTAGTTTCCAGAAGTATTGGTACCAATAGCTTGAGAGAAAATCTCGTTAGATCCTTGGAAAACCTTTACAACTCCATTGTTGTACTGAATTTTAAACGTATAGCTTGTATTCAACTGATATCCGTTATCAATAATTAAACTACTTCCTTGTACATCTTCGGTGATATAACCACTAATTTTCATGCGTACGCCGCCAGAACTTTGGTTTTCGTCTCCTATAAATTGTACTCTAATGACATCATCAACCGTATTGGAAGGTCCATGAATTTGTGCAAAACATAAAACACCGCCATTATTATCTGCATCTTGTGGCAATCGATCAACTCGAACTGTAAATGTCATTGTGTTGTTTCCTGAACCACCATTCCAACTTGCTAGATTTCCATTTTTCATTTCTCGTAATTCAACCCGTGGATTTCCAGAATTGGCAGATCCGCCTAAACCTCTGTAGCATTTAAAAAATGTCCATTCACCATCTGTGTAAAAATAATTTGGATCATTATACGTCCCGAAAGTTTTTCCCGTAGAAGCCAACACATTATCTCTGTAAGTAGCATTAGCTCCTGGACTTCCTGTAAACCCGTTGAGTTTCCAATTATTAGAAGTCAATCCTAAATTATCTCCGGGAGAATCTCCATTTCCAGTGCCTGGGTCTGTTCCGCCAGCTCCATAAATTTCTGTTTCGGTGATACTATTCCAAGAACTTGAAGAATTTCCAAAGCATGAAATTCGAACATAACGAACATTTACAGCATTAAAAGTATAGGTTTCTAAACCGTTTGTGTTTCCACTACTTCCTGATGATTTTTTATTGACAACTGTCTGTAAGTTATAAATAGATGTTCCTACTCTAATTTTAAAATATGCTTTTCGCTGATTTCCTTTGTAGAAAGCTAGTTTTACGGATGATACTGATTTTACAGAACCTAAATCGTAGGTGATATATTTTCCGTTGTAACCGTTAGAAGACCATCGTGTGCTCAAACTTCCATCTAAGGTATTTTGAGGGACATTTCCATCATCTCCATTTGCGGAAACACTATTAGGAATAATTTCTCCGTTTTTAGCTTGTATTGGTACTTTTCCGTTTTCAATAACTTCTTCTTCATCTATAGTGACATTCTCATCAACAGAGCATGAATAACACATAAGAAGACACAAAAGCAGTAGTAGTTTGAATGGTTTGAGGGTTTGATTTAAAAAGTTTTTTTTCATCATTTTAGGTTTATGGTTTAATAATTTATTTGGTTGACCAGTTTGGTAAACCAGATTGGTTGACCAATTATACGACAAAAAAAAACAGATCGAAAAATGTAAAACCATAAAATATATAAGGTTTTTTTGAAGAAGCGATATTTACACAGTCCTGTTTATGAGGAATATTTAAATTTAAATATTGGTAATATGAAGGTCATTATGGTGTCAAACCAAGTAGATAATAGCAATTGAAAGCAGAATAAGGCCATAAATCAATGTGAAAGCTTTTCCTGAAATTTTACTTCCCATTCTTGCGCCGAAGAAATTTGCAATAAAATAGGTTCCAAAAAGGATTCCTACCAATTGCCAATCGACAGGATTTACATTGTTGTACTTTATAAATGCACCGTAACTTACGGGCGGAATTAAAATTGCCAAGCTCAACGCACGTGCATATTCTTTCTTTAGTTTGAATACTCCAATTAAAATTGGCACCATCAATACACCAGCGCCAATTCCGAACATACCACCCAAAATTCCTGTTACTGCTGCTAAAACACCTATCCAATAGACTGAAATGTGCTCTTTGTGTGGCTCTTTTGCATTCTTACGTAAATACGATCTAAACTGCATTAACGCAATAATAATTAACAACACCGCGAAGTAATATTTTAAGTCTGTTTCACCAATATAAAAAGCGAAAATAGCACCAAAATACGAGCAAATACAATAGCAAATAACACCTACAACAATATTGAGCCATTGTGTTTTTACATATTGGTATAAGGACATTACACCCAATAAACTCATGGGACCTAACATCATGGTTAGTATATTTCCTTGTGCGACCAATTGCGACATTCCGCAGTATAATACTAAGAATGAAACTAAAAATGGTCCGCCACCAATTCCGGCAAATCCGCCAATATAACCAACAGCCAAACCAAGAAGTACGTAAATAATAGGATCACACATGTAAAAAAATT